>NZ_JBIUCZ010000043.1:0-23752 GCF_047975845.1 Sphingomonas mangrovi
GCTCATCTTGACGTTGGCCAGGTCCACGCCCGACCCGTCCGCCTTCACCCGCGGCTTCACATTATAGTCAAGCACCCGCTTGACCGGCACCAACAGCTTCATGCGTTCCTCTCCCAAGCACGGGCATAGCCCGCGATCAGATCCGTGCAGATGGCCGCCGCCGGGCGGATCGCGGAAACCGCGCCCACGCCCTGTCCGGCCGACCAGATCGTCTTCCACGCCCGCGCCTCTTCGGCCAAGTCGAGCGTCGGCGTCTCGCCCGGCTGCCAGCCGGCCGCCTCCAGGCTGGGGCGCAGGAAGTTCGCACCCACGCCGGTGACGGCAGCCGTGTGGACGACATCGGCAGCACAAGAACCGACCATCATCGCCTTTTGCTCCGCACCGGCGAGGCTTTCTTCCGACGCGATGAAGTGGCTGCCGAGATAGGCGAAGTCCGCGCCCAGCATCTGCGCCGCGGCGATGTGGCGTCCCTCCGACATGGCACCCGCGAGCGCGAGCGGACCGTCGAAGAAGCGGCGGATCTCGGCCACCAGCGCGAACGGGCTGAGCGTGCCGGCATGGCCGCCGGCACCCGCGGCCACCGCGATCAGCCCGTCGACCCCGGCGGCGACCGCCTTTTGCGCATGGCGGGTGGAGATCACGTCGTGGAAGACGAGCCCGCCATAGCCGTGCACCGCGTCGATCACCTCGGGCACGAGGCCGAGCGAGGTGATGACCAGCGGCACGCGGTGGCGGACGATCGCGGCGAGATCGTCGTCCAGTCGCGTGTTGCTGCGGTGGACGATCAGGTTGACGCCGTAGGGGGCGCTACGCTCGTCGAGCGCGCCCTCGATTTCCTCCAGCCAGGCGACGAAGCCTTCCGTGCTGCGATGGTTGAGCGCGGGGAAGGTGCCGACCAGCCCCGCCCGGCAGCAGGCGGTGACCAGCGCCGGGCCGGAGATCAGGAACATCGGCGCGACGATCGCTGGACAAGCGAGCCGGTGTTCCCAGGCGGGGGGCATCGTCACGCCGCTGTCCTTCAGAAGGCGTCCTCGGCGAGCGCCATCATCGAGCGCTTGCCGGACTTGATCGCCAGGAAGGCGGCGGTCGCCTGCGGCAGGATGCGGTCGAAGAAGAAGCCGGCGGTGGCGAGCTTCGCCTTGTAGAAGCCCGCTTCGTCGGTGCCCTCGGCCAGCCGCTGCCCAGCGATGCGCGCGCTCTTGAGGAAGCAATAGCCCATGCCGACCAGGCCGAGCAGGCGCAGATAGTCGGTCGCCGCCGCACCCGCTTCCTCCGGGTCCTTCAGCCCGCGTTGCGCGATCATGCCGGTGGCGAGCTGGAGCGCGCCGAACGCCTGGCGCAGGCCCTGCGCCATCGGCTTGATCGCCTCCTCGCCCTCGTGCGCGTCGAGGAACGACGACACCGGGTGGAAGAAGGCACGCAGGTTGCGGCCCATCCGCGCCGGCAGCTTGCGGCCGACCAGGTCGAGCGCCTGGATGCCGTTGGTGCCTTCGTAGATCATCGCGATGCGAGCATCGCGGACATACTGCTCGACGCCGTGCTCGCGGATGTAGCCGTGGCCGCCATAGGTCTGCACCGCGAGGTTCGCGGCGTCATAGCCCAGGTCGGTGAACAGCGCCTTCACCACCGGCGTCATCAGCGCGACGAAGTCGGTCGCGCGTGCCTTCACCTCGGGATCGGCGGATACCTTTTCGGCGTCGAGCGCGCGGCTCACCCAGGCGCCGAGCGCGCGACAACCCTCGGTATAGACGCGCGCCGTCATCAGCATGCGGCGGACGTCGGGGTGGACGATGATCGGATCGGCGGGGAGGTCGGGGCGCTTGGCACCGCCCAGCGCACGGCCCTGCAGGCGCTCCTTGGCATAGGCGACGGCGCTCTGGTACGCGGCCTCGCCGATGCCCAGGCCCTGGACGCCCACCGACACGCGCTCGGTGTTCATCATCGTGAACATCGCCGCCATGCCCTTGTTGGGCTCGCCGACCAGCCAGCCGACGGAGTCGTCGAAGTTCATCTGGCAGGTGGCCGAAGCCTTCATGCCCATCTTGTGCTCGATGCCCGCGACCGTCACGCCATTGGCGTTGCCGACCGAGCCGTCGGCGTTGGGCAGATACTTGGGCACCAGGAACAGGCTGATGCCCTTCACACCCGCGGGCGCATCCGGCATCCGCGCCAGCACCAGGTGGACGACGTTCTCGGTCAGATCATGGTCGCCGGCCGAGATGAAGATCTTGGAGCCGGTGACGCGGAAGCTGCCGTCCTCCTGCGGCACCGCTCGGGTGCGCAGCAAGCCCAGGTCGGTGCCGCAGTGCGACTCCGTCAGGCACATGGTGCCCGACCATTCGCCCGACACCATCTTGGGCAGATAGGCCTGCTTGAGGTCTTCGGAGCCGTGGTCCTGGAGCGCAGTCGTCGCGCCGTGGGTGAGGCCGGGATAGAGGCTGAACGACACGTTGGTCGCGCAGATCATTTCCTCGACCAGCTTGTTGAGCGTTTCCGGCAGGCCCTGGCCGCCCCATTCGGGCGGCGAGGCGAGCGCGGCCCAGCCGGCCTCGCGGAACTGGTCGTACGCTTGCTTGAAGCCGGCGGGCGTGCGGACGACGCCGTTCTCGATCCGGCAGCCCTCGATGTCGCCCGGCGCGTTGAGCGGCAGCAGGATCTCCTGTGCCATGCGCGCGGCTTCCTCAAGCACCGCGTCGAGCAGGTCGGGGGTGTATTCGGCGTGGGCGGCAAGATCGCCGAACCCGTCGTCCTGATGCAGTTCGTGCAGCACGAAGCGCATGTCGCGCAGCGGGGCTTCGTAAACTTGCATGTCGATCTCCTCTCCGGCCGGGCGACGGCGCGCCCGGCGGATCTTGTCAGTTGCGCAGCGGCTTGCCGGTCTCGAGCATCTGCTCGATCCGCGCGAGCGTGCGATCGTCGCGGACACGCTGGAGGAAGCCCTTGACCTCCAGCTTGAGCAGGTCCGCTTCCTTGACCGTGTCGACCAGGTCGGCGTCGCCGCCCGTCAGCACCTCGGCGAGCGTGTCCGACACCACCAGGTCGTAGTCGGTGGCGATCCCGCGCTTGTGGAAGCCCTCCGCCGCCATGCGCAGCGCCAGGCGGCCGCTGGCGCCGGGCAGCTGGAACTCGGGCGGCGCGGGCGGGGCATAGCCGTCGACCAGCGACAGCGCCTTGGCCTTGGCATCCGCGAGCAGCCGGCTGCGGTTCATGGTGATGCCGTCCTTGGCGCGGAGGAACATCAGTTCCTTGGCCTCGGCCGCCGACTTGGACACGGTCGCGGTGCTCACCGTCTCGAACACCTTGGCCACCGCGGGCATCGGCCCCTTGGGCATCTGGCCCGAGCGCTGCCAGCGGTCGATCATCTCGCCATTGCCGCCCCAGCCCGGGATCAGGCCGACGCCGGTCTCGACCAGGCCGATGTAGGTTTCGGCATGCGCCTGCACCGCATCGGCGTGGAGCACGATCTCGCACCCGCCGCCCAGCGCCATGCCGGCCGGCGCGGCGACCACGGGGAAGGGCGCGTATTTCAGCGCCTTCAGCGCCTGCTGCCCGGCCACGACCAGCGTCTGCACCTCGCCATAGGCGGCGATGTTGAGCGCGAAGAGCGCGAGGCCGAGGTTCGCGCCGGCCGAGAAATGGCTGCCGTCATTGTAGATCACCAGCGCCTTGAAGCGATCCTTCACGATCGGGATCGCCTGCTGGATCAGCTTCATGACCTCGCCGTCGAGCGCGTTCATCTTGCCGGTGAACTCGATGCAGGCGACGCCGTCGCCCACGTCCCACAGCGTGGCGGAGCCAGTCTTGGCGATCGGCTCGCCGGCGCGCTTGACGTCTTCCAGCATCAGCACACCCTCGGGGCGGACGATGTCGTGGTACGCACCGTCGAGGCCGAAATATTGGCGCTTGCCGCCTTCGACCCGATAGAAGCTGCCGCTGCCGACCTGCTCCAGCAGCGCCGGAACCGGGCGACCTTCCGCCTTCAGCCGCTCGACCAGCTTGGCGGCACCGATGCGGTCGACCAGCTCGAACGGCCCGAACTTCCAGTTGTAGCCGAGCTTCATCGCGTCATCGATCGCGACGATGTCGTCGGCCGCTTCCGGCACGAGCATCGCGGCATAGCTCAGCACATGGCTCAGCACCGTCCAGGCATAGTCGCCGACCTTGCCCTTGGCACCGATCAGCTTCGCGAGGTCGCGGTCGGCGCCGGAGGGCAGCGATGCGGGCTTGCGGGTGTTGCGATACTCGCCGGTCTCCAGGTCGATCGCCTGCTTGACCTTGCCGCCGTTCGAACGGTCGAGGCGGTAGAAGCCGCCTCTGCCCTTGCGGCCGGTGTACCCTTCCGCGATCATGCGATCGACCAGCGGCAGCGGGCGCACCGTGTCGAAATAGGGGTCGCCTTGCGGCAGCGTGGCGGTCAGGCTCTTGGACAGCAGCGGCATCAGGTCGACGCCGACCAGATCGATCAGGCCGAAGATGCCGGTCTTGGGCACGCCCATCGGCTTGCCGCCGATCTGGTCGGCTTCCTCGACGGTGAGGCCCAAGTCCATCGCCGCGTTGATCGCGATCGCCAGCCAATAGGTACCGACGCGGTTGGCGATGAAGCCGGGCGTGTCGTGCGCCGGGACGACCGTCTTTCCCAGGCTGCGGTCGGCGAAGTCGGAGACGCGCGCGACCAGCTCGGGATCGCTGTCGGGCCCGGCGACCACCTCCAGCAGCCGCATGTAGCGCGGCGGGTTGAAGAAGTGGGTGACGAGGAAGTCGCGGCGGAACTGCTCCGAACGTCCCTCGACCAGCTGGCCGAGCGGGATGGTGGAGGTGTTGGACGACACCGCGGTACCGGGGCGCTTGGCCGCCTCGATCTTCGCATAGAGGCTCTGCTTCAGGTCGAGCCGCTCGACGATCGCCTCGATCACCCAGTCGCACTCGGCGACGCGGTCGAGATGGTCGTCGATGTTGCCGGTCTCGACCAGCTTGGCCGCTCGCTTCGACATGAAGGGGGCGGGGTCGGTCTTGAGCAGCTTGGCGACCGCACCCTCGGCCACCGCATTGCGGTTGGCCGCGTCGCGGACGATGTCGAGCAGCAGCACGGGCACGCCGGCGTTGGCGACCTGGGCGGCGATGCCGGCGCCCATCGTGCCGGCGCCGATCACGCAGACCTTCCTGATGGCGTCGGGGCGGATCGCGTCGCTCATTCGGCTGCCTCCAGCAGGGTGGCGATGCCCTGGCCGCCGCCGATGCACTGGGTGGCGAGCGCATACTTGCCGCCTTCGCGCTTCAAGAGCGACGCCGCCTTGCCGACGATGCGCGCGCCGGTGGCGCCGAGCGGATGGCCGAGCGCGATCGCGCCGCCGTCGATGTTCACCTTCGCCGTGTCGAGGCCGAGGTCGTGGATGCAGGCGAGCGCCTGGCTGGCGAACGCCTCGTTGATCTCGACCACGTCGAGCGCACCCGCGTCGACCCCGGCGCGCTCCAGCGCCTTGCGCGACGCGCCGATCGGCCCGAGCCCCATCACCTCGGGCGCGCAGCCCGAGATGCCGACCGTCTTGAGCCGGGCGAGGATCGGCAGGCCATGAGCGCGGGCATAGTCCTCGCTGGTGACGAGCACCGCGGCGGCGCCGTCGGTGAGCGGCGAGGAGGTGCCGGCGGTGACCGACCCGTCCTTATCGAACGCGGGCTTCAACCCGGCGAGGCCTTCGGCGCTAGTGTCCGGACGCACGGTGCCGTCCTCGCTCACCACGCCGTTCTTGGTCTGGATCGGCACGATCTCGTCGGCGAGGCGCCCGCCGGCCTGGGCCGCGCCGGCCTTCTTCTGGCTGTCGACTGCAAAGGCTTCCTGGCTCTCGCGAGTGATCTGGTACTTGGTGGCGACGTTCTCGGCCGTCTCGCCCATGCCCATGTAGGCGCCCGGCATCTTCTCGGCGAGCGCGGGGTTAGGGAGGGGGTTGTAGCCCATCATCGGCACGCGGCTCATCGACTCCACGCCCGCGCAGACGAACACGTCGCCGGCACCGATCTGGATCTGGCCCATGGCGATGTGGATCGAGCTCATCGACGATCCGCAGAAGCGGTTGACCGTCATGCCGCCCACCGACAGCGGCAGGTCGCCGAGCAGGCCGACGAGGCGCGCGACGTTCATGCCCTGCTCGCCCTCGGGAAAGGCGCAGCCGACGATCAGGTCCTCGATGTCCTCAGGCGCAACGCCGCTGCGGTCGATCAGGCCGCGAATCACCTGGGCGGCGAGGTCGTCGGGACGGACCCGCGCCAGCGCGCCCTTGTGCGCGGGATGAAAGGGGGAACGGGCATAGCCCGCGATCACGACGCTCTTCATCTCAAACCTCTCCGTGGCATCCTGACGGCACCTTTCGTTCCTAATGGTGCGATATTTCCCTATACGTCAACCGATTTCTGATTAAGGTAGGTGCAGGCGCCACCGGACCGGCACCCGCAACGGCGGGGCGGATCCTAGCGGAAACGGCGCGTGGAGAGGAGGCGAAGGCCGCATGGGCAAGTCGATGTACCCCCGAACCCAAGGGACCCGCGCACGATGAGCGCGATCGCCCGCACCCCGGCGGCAGGGGAGGCGCCGCAGATCGTCCCGCGGCTGATCCCCGAAATGCTCGACCGGGCGGCGACGGAGTTTCCCGAGCGCACCGCGATCGACTTCCTCGGCCGGACCTGGGCCTATGCCGACATCGCCGACGAGGTGCGCCGTGCCGCGCGCGGGCTGCAGGACCTGGGCGTGCGGCCGGGCATGCGGGTAGGACTGTGCCTGCCCAACACGCCCTATTATGTGATCGCCTATTTCGCGGTGCTGCGGATCGGCGCGGTCGTGGTCGCGATGAACCCGCTCTACGTCGAGCGCGAGCTGCACCATCTGCTCGTCGATTCGGGTGCCGAGCTGGTGATCGTGCCCGATCTGGTCGCGCTCCACGACAAGCTGCTCGCCGCCTGCGACGGCACCGCGGTGCGCCACGTCGTGCTGGCGCCGATGGCGGCGGTGCTGCCTTGGGCCAAGTCGCTGGGCCTGCGGCTGCTCAAGCGGCGCGAGCTGGTCCGCATCGGCAGCGATCCGCGCCACGTCTCGTGGGACCGCATCGTCTCGCGCGACGCCGCGCCCGATCCGGTGGCGCAGTCGCCCGACGATCTGGCGGTGCTGCAATATACCGGCGGCACCACCGGCGAGCCCAAGGGGGCGATGCTCAGCCACGCCAACCTGACCGCGAACAGCCAGCAGATGGTGCTCCACGTCGGCCATCGGCCCGAGCAGCAGGAGCGGACGTTGGGCGTGCTGCCGCTGTTCCACGTCTTCGCGCTGACCACGGTGCTCAACTATTCGGTCGAGACCGCGGCCGAGATGATCCTGCTGCCGCGTTTCGACATGCAGCAGTTCCTCGCCACGCTGCGGCGGACGCGGCCGACGCAGATCTTCGCGGTGCCGACCATCTACAATGCGGTCAACCAGCTCGACATCGCACAGGTGCCGCGGCTCGACTTCTGCCACACCTGCATTTCGGGCGGCGCGCCGCTGCCGCTGGAGGTGCGCCAGGCGTTCGAGGAGCGCACCGGCTGCCGCGTGGTGGAGGGCTATGGCCTGTCCGAAGCGTCGCCGATCATCGCGTGCAATCCGCTCGACGGCGGGGTGGTGAAGGCGAACAGCACCGGCCCCGCCTTTCCCGGGACGAGGCTGGAGGTGCGCGACCTGATCGACCCGACCAAGGTGTTGCCGCAGGGCGAGCGCGGCGAGGTCTGCGTCCGCGGTCCGCAGGTGATGCTCGGCTACTGGAACCGCCCGGACGCCACCGAAGACTGCTTCATCGACGGCGCGCTGCGCACCGGCGACGTCGGCTATTTCGACGCGGACGGCTACCTCTTTCTGGTCGACCGGATAAAGGACATGCTGTTGTGCGGCGGGTATAACGTCTACCCGCGCGTGATCGAGGAGGCGTTGTATGAGCATCCGGCGGTGGCCGAAGCGGTGGTGATCGGCGTTTCCGACGTCTATCGCGGACAGGCGCCCAAGGCGTTCGTCACGCTGCGCCCTGACCATGCGGCGAGCGTCGACGAGCTGTGCGGCTTCCTGCGCCCGCGGCTCAGCAAGATCGAGTTCCCGCGCGAGATCGAGATCCGCGACAGCCTGCCCAAGACGCTGATCGGCAAGCTTTCCAAGAAGGAGCTGGTCGCCGAAGAGACTGCGAAGCGGGCCGCGCAGGCGAGCACTGCCGCATGAGGCGTGCCGCGTCGATGCGTCCGCCCCAGGACGGCGCCGAGCCTGCCGGCGGCGAGCAGCTGTCGGGCATCCAGGAGGTCTCGGCGGAGCTGGGCGTGACGATGCGCACGCTGCGCTTCTACGAGGACCAGGGGCTGATCGAGCCGCGCCGCGTCGGCACCACGCGCATCTACACCCGGCGCGAAGTGGCGCGGATGCAGCTGATCCTGCGCGGCAAGCGGCTCGGCTTCTCGATCCGCGAGATCAAGGAGTTCCTCGACCTCTACGACGCCGATCCGCAGCATCACGAGCAGATGCGCCAGCTGGCGCTGCGCGTCCACGACCGCATCCAGCTGCTGCGCCGCCAGAGGCAGGCGCTGGAGGAGACGCTGGGCGAACTGGAGCGGATCGAGCGCGAGGCGCTCGAGCGGTTGCCGCCGGAGGTGCGGCCGGTGGCGGCGGAGAAAGGGCGCTAGGGCGTAACGACATTCCTCGTGGAAGTCCTGAACTCCCCCTTCATCCGTTCGCCTCGAGGCGCCGTCGAGCTTGTCGAGACGGCGTATCGAGAGGCCGGTCGTTGGGGCTCTCTCGATACGGGCTCTCGACAAGCTCGATCCCTACTCGAGACGAACGGGGAATGGGGGAAGGTCGATCCGACCTAGACCTGTCCGCCGGCGTCCTCGATCCGCGGCGAACCTAGCGCAGCGGCTGGAACCCGCCGAACGTCGCGGTGGAATGGATCCGACCCGACTTGCCGAAAAGCGAGCCGGTCAGCGTGCTGGCCGTGGATGCCGGAACGATCTCGCCCGTCGGCAGCATGGCGTAGCGGCTGACCACGTCCATGCTCTGCACGGAGGCGACCATCATCATCCGAAAGCTCTTGGTGGAGGTGAAGCGCACCCGCTCGACGAAGGGCGTCTTCGCCCGGACGTTCACCAGCGCCTCCGCCTGGGTGTCGGCGGACGCGTCGTGGGAGCCGATCTTGACGGCGCCCGCGGGCAGCGTCGCGAAGCGATAGGTGACATAGCCCGGCGTCGCGGTGCTCCGCGTCGCGGGGGCGCCGAACCAGTCGGCGAGTTCGGCATAGGACGGGGTGGGGCCGCGCTTGGCCTTGCGCGACTTTTCCGATTCCTTGGCGGTGGGTGCGCGCCCGTCGACGCGGACGAGCTGCCAGCGCTGCGCGGACGGGCGACCGGGATCATACTGCTCCACCACCGTCGTGCGCGCGGAACCCGTCCGGTCGATGACGACCGTGCGCTGGAAGCGGAAGCCGTCCGGACGGCTGGTGCGCATCGCCGCGACGACGCGGTTCTGCAACTCGTCGGCCTCGGCCCCCGGGCCGGCGAACATCGCGGCAGCGGCAAGGAGCAGCATGGTACGGCTCGGCAATCCCAACCTCCGGCGGTGCAGGGCGTTTCGAGCCGCAGCATCGCGCGATTGCGGGTGCTTGGCGAGCGCTCTTTTCACCCGCCTTCGCCGCTATCCTGCTGTCGGGGCGAGGCCTTGCCCCGCCCCGAGAGTCACCTGTTACCAGCGATAGCCGCGGCGGTGATCGCGGTAGCGGTCCTGGCGCCAGTCGCGGCGATCCTCGCGCCAGTCGCGACGGGCGTCGCGGCGGGCCTGGGCGATCTCGCGGCGGCACTCGCGCTGCTCGCGGCGATACTCGTGGCGGCTGTCGGCGCGGCGGAGCTCGCGACGGCATTCCTGTACCTCGCGGCGGACGTCGCGGTTGTACCCGCGGTGGTAGCCCTGCGCCGAAGCGACGGTCGGCATCACGGTCATCACGGCTACGGCGGTCCAGGCGATCAGCTTGCGCATGGTTCTCTCCTTCACGAACTTGATGAGGAGAACCTACGCGCGCCCGTCTGAACGGCATCCGTCCGGATCATTCATCCGCGAGACAGCGCGCGTCGGGCGATTGCGATAGGCTGAGCGACCTGCATCTACCCTCCCGTTCGTCTCGACAAGCTCGACGGCACCTCGCGGCGAACGAGAAGGGGATGAACCTCGACCCGACCAACCCCTCAGTGCGGCACGGCCCCCAGCTCCACCCCGGTTTTGTCGTGGAGCGCGAAGCGGTCGACCAGGTCGGCGCTGGCGCGGTTGTAGCCGATCACCTCGACCGCGCGGCCGTCGCGGCGCAGCCGGGCGACGATCTTGTCGAGCGCACCGACGCCCGAGATGTCCCAGAAATGCGCGGCCGACACGTCGATCACCACGCGCTGCGCCGCATCCTCCGCCTGGAAGGCGCGGGTGAAGCGGTCGACCGAGGCGAAGAAGATCTCGCCCTCGACCCGGTAGAGCGCGCTGCCGTCCGGCGCCGCCTCTCGTACGACCGAGAACATGCGTCGCACCTTGCCGGCGAAGAAGATGCCGGACAGCAACACGCCCGACAGCACGCCTGCCGCTAGGTTGTGGGTCGCGACCACCACCGCCACCGTCACCAGCATCACCGCCGAGGAGGTCGGCGGGTGGCGGCGCAGGTTGAGCAGCGAGTTCCAGCTGAAGGTGCCGATCGATACCATCACCATCACCGCGACCAGCGCGGGCATCGGGATGCGGCCGACCACCGGGCCGAGCGCCGCAAGCAGGAACAGCAGCACCGCGCCCGCGAGGAAGGTCGACAGCCGCTTGCGACCGCCCGAGGTGACGTTGATCACCGACTGGCCGATCATCGCGCAGCCGCCCATGCCGCCGACCAGCGCCGCGGCGATGTTGGCGCCACCCTGGCCCATGCACTCGCGTCGCTTGTCGCTGTCGGTGTCGGTCATGTCGTCGACGATCTGCGCGGTGAGCAGCGATTCGAGCAGGCCGACCGCGGCCATCGTCAGCGAATAGGGTAGGATGATGCACAGCGTCTCCCAGCTGAGCGGCACGTTCGGCAGCGCGAGGCCCGGCAGCCCCTCCGGCAGCCGGCCCATGTCGCCGACGGTGCGGACCGGCAGCCCGAGCGCGATGCTGATCGCGGCGAGCAGCAGGATCGCGACGAGCGGCGAGGGCACCGCCCTGGTCAGCCGCGGCAGCAGATAGATGATGGCGAGTCCGCCGGCGACCATCGCATAGCTGTGCCAGGTGACGCCGGTCAGCTGCGGCAGCTGGGCCATGAAGATCAGGATGGCGAGCGCGTTGACGAAGCCGGTGATGACCGAGCGCGAGACGAACTGCATCAGCAGGTCGAGCCGCAGCAGCCCCGCGACCATCTGGATCAGCCCCATCAGGATGGTGGCGGCGAACAGATAGTCGACGCCGTGCTCGCGGACGAGCGGCGTGACCACCACCGCCACCGCGGCGGTCGCGGCGGAGATCATGCCGGGCCGGCCGCCGAGGAAGGAGATCACGATCGCGATCGCCACCGAGGCATAGAGCCCGACGCGCGGGTCGACGCCCGAGATGATCGAGAAGCCGATCGCCTCCGGAATGAGCGCGAGCGCGACGACGATGCCGGCGAGCGCGTCGCGGCGCGCCTGAAGCGCGCTCGGAAACCACTCGGCGCGGATACGGGAAAGGGTCTGGGTCATGCGGGAACCACGAGCAGGCACATGGCGCCGCTTCGACGAGCGGCGGTTCGGATGTCCATGCGTTGCGTTGTCCGGCGGATCGGCGGCCGGAAGAGCCACCCGGAATTGCACCGGGTCCTTGCGAGTTGCGGTGCCTCTATGGGGGCAGACCGCGGCATGCAAGCCCGTGGGCCGGGGAGGGGGCGGCGCCCGGCCCATCCTCCCCGTGCGGCAGTTACATCACGTTGCTCGCGGTCGGGCGGACGACGATCTCGCTGACGTCGACGTCCTCCGGCTGGACGATCGCATAGCGGATCGCGCGGGCGATCGCCTCGGCGGGAAGCATCGTCTCGCGGAACGCGGCCATCGCCTCGATCGTGCCGGGGTCGCTGATGCTGTCGGCGAGCTCCGATTCCACCACGCCGGGCGAGACGATGGTCGCGCGGATGTTGTCGTGCTCCTGGCGGATGCCGTCGGTGAGCGCCCACACCGCGAACTTGGTCGCGCAATAGACCGCGCCGGTCGGCACCACATAATGCGCGCCGAGCGAGGCGACGTTGACGAACTGGCCGGAGCCCTGCGCGACGAAGCGGGGCAGGGCGGCGGCGATGCCGTTGAGCACGCCGCGCAGGTTGACGTCGACCATCCGGTCCCATTCGTCGAGCTTGAGCGCGGCAAGCGGCGACAGCGGCATGACGCCGGCATTGTTGACCAGCACGTCGATGCGGCCGAAGCGCGCGATGCCGGCGTCGACGAAGGCGGTCACGCTCGTGCGGTCGGTCACGTCGAGCCGCTGGAACATCGCCTGACCGCCGGCGGCGACGATCTCCGCCGCGAGCGCCTCGAGCCGGTCGGTACGGCGCGCGCCGAGCACGACGCGCGCGCCGGCCTCTCCGAGCAGGCGGGCGGTGGCCTCGCCGATGCCGCTGCTGGCGCCGGTGATCAGGACGACCTTGTCGATGGTGTCGGACATGATGAACTCCTCGAATGCGGCGGGGATGCCGTCGGGGAGCGTTGTGGCGCGCGGGCCGGATCGGGCGGTAGCCGCGAACTCCGCGATGCTTGCACGATCCTCCACGATACGACGGCGTGGCTTGCCGAGCCCCGGCCGGCATGGGATGCCACATCGCATGGAACCGCTGCCTGAACTCGCCGCGCTGCTCGCGCGTCACGCGCTTGCAGACGGCGTGCAGCCGACCGCGCTGCCGCGTGTCGCGCTTGTCCGATCCGCCAGCCCGACGATGCCGCTGCCGACCGTCTACGAGCCCTCGCTGTGCATCGTCGCGCAGGGGGCGAAGGAGGTGCAGCTCGGCAGCCAGCGCTTCCGCTACGATCCCGCGAGCTTCCTGCTGGGCGCGGTGGACCTGCCGGTGATGGGCACGGTCACGCAGGCGAGCGCGGCCGAGCCCTATCTGTGCCTGTGCGTGTCGCTCGACGTGGCGGCGATCGCCGAGCTGGTCGCGCAGCTTCCGCCGGTTCGCGACGGCGGCGAGGGGCTGGGGCTGATCCTCGGGCGGACCAGCGCCGAACTGCTCGACGCGGCGACCCGGCTGGTGGCGCTGCTCGACGCGCCGGCGGATGCGCCGGTGCTCGCCCCGCTGGTGGAGCGCGAACTGCTGTGGCGGCTGCTCACCGGGCCTGCCGGGCCGCTGCTGCGGCGGCTGACGCGTGCGGGCGGCCCGATCGAGCAGGTGAGTCGCGCCATCGCCTGGCTGCGCGCCCATTATGCCGAGCCGGTGGCGATCGAGCAGCTGGCGGCGGTCGCCGGGATGAGCGCTTCGGCGCTGCACGCGCATTTCCGCACGGTGACGGGGCTCAGCCCGCTGCGCTACCGCACGCGGTTGCGGCTGCAGGAAGCGCGGCGGCTGATGCTGGTCGAGGCGCTGGATGCGGCGAGCGCGGGCTTCCGCGTCGGCTATGGCGGCCCGTCGCAGTTCAGCCGCGACTATGGCGAGGCGTTCGGAGCGCCGCCGGCCCGCGACGTCGCGCGGTTGCGGGCGATGGGCGGGGAAGCCGTGGCGGCCTGAGCGGCGCGCCGGACTGCGACGGGGTTTGCCGACCGGGCCGGGGTCGCAGGCAAGTCCTTGAAAGTCGCGGCGAAATGCCGCCGAGGGCTGCGGAGCCGTCCGGGATGCCGGACGGCTCCGTCACGCTCACTTCATGTGGGCGTTGAGCAGCTTGTTCATCTCGAACATCGAGGCCTTCTTCTTGCCGAAGAGCTTCTCGAGAGTTTCGTCGGCGAGAATCTCGCGCTTGTCCTGCGGGTTCTGCAGGTCGTGCTTCTTGATGTATTCCCACATCTTGCTGACCACCTCGCTGCGCGGCAGCGGATCCTTGCCGGTGATCTTCGCCAGATCGTCCGACGGCGTGACCGGCTTGGCGATCCCGCCGCGGGCGGCCCCGGCCTTGGGAGCCGCTGCAGTCTTGGTGGTCGTCGAAGTCTTCGCCATTCTGGTTCTCCTTAAATCCTGCGGTCCGAACCCTTGTAAGGCCGCCTGGTTGCCTCTGCTATGCGCGGTTTTGGCTTGCTTGTCGCTTGCGAAGATCGTGCGGAACGGTCGGAACATCGTGCAAAGCCGGCGGCTGGCGGACGAATTGCGCAAAAAACCGCGCGATCCGCCGCGACATCCCCCGGTTCCGTCGCCGGCTGCCGTGCCCCTATGGTCCCGATGCGCGTCCTCCCCCTGCGCGACGACGGCCGGGGTGCGGCCGCGGTTTCCTTTTGCGCAGCGAGGAATTAACGCTCCGTTCTTCGCGACGTCAACGCGGTGTGCACCGGAGGTGACGTTTTGTCTCTTCGGCGTAGCGCGCCTGCGTCGGTTCCGTTCAAGGAAATGCCATGTCCGCCGACACTCCCACCCCCGCCGACGGCGATCTGGTCGCGGCGCCCGCCAAGCCGCAGGTGCCCGAGGAAGTGGCCGACGCGATCCGCACGCTGATCCGCTGGGCGGGCGACGATCCCGAGCGCGAGGGGCTGCTCGACACGCCCAAGCGCGTCGCGCGGGCGTGGAAGGAATATTGCCAGGGCTATGGCGAGGATCCGGCGCACCATCTGGCGCGGACCTTCGAAGAGGTCGGCGGCTACGACGAGATCGTGCTGCTGCGCGACATTCCGTTCCAGTCGCATTGCGAGCACCACATGGCGCCGATCCTCGGCAAGGCGCACATCGCCTATCTGCCGCGGGACCATGTCGTCGGCATCTCGAAGCTCGCGCGCGTGCTCCACGGCTTCGCGCGGCGGCTGCAGGTGCAGGAGCGGCTGACCGCGCAGGTCGCCGACTGCATCTGGGAGCGGCTCCAGCCGCGCGGCGTCGCGGTGGTGATCGAGGCGACCCACGCCTGCATGACCGCGCGCGGCGTGCGGACGCCGGGCGTCACCATGACGACCAGCCGGATGATGGGCGTCTTCCGCGAGGACGACCGCAGCCGCAAGGAAGTGCTGTCGCTGATGGGGCTGGGGTAAGGCAGGGCGGCGGGCGGTTGCCCGGCAGCCCATCGTTCTCTTAGCATTTTCCGGTGCTCCCGCGGAGGCGGGAGCCCAGGGTAACGGAGTGGGGCGCTCGCGGCCCTGAGCTCCTGCCTCCGCAGGAGCACGGATGGGATCAGGGCGCCGGCCGTCGGTCCAGAAACCCGTACCCCGGCGCAGGCCGGGGCCCAGTCGGGGGACGTGACTGGTGTGGTGCGTCCTCGCACCGCCTTCCCACCTGGGCCCCGGCCTTCGCCGGGGTACAGGGCGCGGCGGCAGCTAGGCCGAAACGCGATTGGCCGCGCTGAGCGCCGCACGGACGGTGGCGGTGGCGACGTCGGCGTCGATGCCGGCGCCGAATACCCGGGTGCCGTCGGGCAGCGTGCATTCGAGATAGGCCGCGGCCTGCGCGTCCGATCCGTTGCCGATCGCATGCTCGCTATAGTCGGCCACGTCGAGGTCGATGCCGCAGTCCTCGCGCAGTGCCGACAAGAGGCTCGAGAGCAGCCCGTTGCCCTTGCCCGAGATCGAGCGGGTATCGCCGTCGAGCCGCAGTTCGCCGACGAACGTCCGCGGCGCACCGGCCGCGCCGTGGCGTTCCGAATAGTCGACCAGCTGGAACCGATCGCCGTCGCCTGGCAGATAGGCGTCCTCGAACGCGCCCCAGATATCGGCGGCGTTGAGTTCGCGGCTGGTTGCGTCGGCGACGCGCTGGACGTGGCGGCTGAAGTCCGCCTGCATCCGCTTGGGCAGCTTCAGCCCCTTGTCCTGCTCCAGCACCCAGGCGACGCCGCCCTTGCCCGACTGCGAATTGACGCGGATCACCGCCTCGTAATCGCGGCCCAGATCGGCGGGGTCGATCGGCAGGTAGGGCACGTCCCATAGCGGGTCGTTGCGCTGCGCCTGTGCGGCGAAGCCCTTCTTGATCGCGTCCTGATGGCTGCCGGAGAAGGCGGTGAACACCAGCTCGCCGGCATAGGGGTGGCGCGGGTGGACGGGCAGCTGGTTGCAATATTCGACGGTGCGGATGACCTCGTCGATGTTCGAGAAATCCAGGCCGGGATCAACGCCTTGCGTGTACATGTTCAAGGCGATCGTCACGAGATCGCAGTTGCCGGTGCGCTCGCCGTTGCCGAACAGGCAGCCCTCGACGCGGTCAGCGCCGGCCATCAGCCCCAACTCGGCCGCGGCGACGCCGGTGCCGCGATCGTTGTGGGTGTGGAGGCTCACCACCACGCTGTCGCGGTTCGGCACGTTGCGGCAGAACCATTCGATCTGGTCGGCATAGACGTTGGCGCTCGCCGCCTCGACCGTCGCCGGCAGGTTGAGGATGAGCGGCTTTTCGGGGGTGGGGCGCAGCACGTCCATCACCGCGGCGCAGACTTCGACCGAGAAGTCGAGTTCGGCGGTCGAGAAGGTCTCGGGCGAATATTCGAAGCGCCAGTCGGTGCCGGGGCGCTTGCCCGCCTCGTCGCGCAGGATCTTGGCGCCGGTGATCGCGATCTCGCGCACCTCGTCGCGGGTCATGCCGAACACGATGCGGCGCCAGGCGGGCGAGACGGCGTTGTAGAGGTGGACGATCGCGGTGCGCGCACCCTCCAGCGACTGGAAGCTCTTTTCGATCAGGTCGCGGCGCGACTGGGTGAGCACCTGGACGGTGACGTCCTCGGGGATGCGGTCGTTGCGGACCAGCCCGGAGATGAAGTCGAACTCGGTAGCGCCGGCCGAGGGGAAACCGACCTCAATTTCCTTGATGCCGACCTTGAGCAGCAGGTCGAAGAAGCGGTTCTTCTTTTCCGCATCCATCGGATCGATCAGCGCCTGGTTGCCGTCGCGCATGTCGGTCGACAGCCAGCGCGGCGCCTGGGTGATGGTGCGCGACGGCCATTGGCGGTCGGGCAGGTCCACCTGCGGGAAGGGACGGTATTTGGTCGAAGGATCGCGCAGCATCGCAGCCTCTTGGCAAGTCGCCGCACGCGTCGCGCGCGGGCGTCGTTCAGCAATTCGGTCGGAAGAAAGCAGCCCTTAGGGGCGACGCAACGATGCGCATCACGCCCCTAAGGGCGGATAAGTCGAAGAAGGCGCAGTGCGGCGATCACGGGCGCCGTCATGGCGCGCGGGGGCGGGCTTGTCCAGACGCTTTGGCGCGTGGGCGAAACGATCGGTGGCAGTGGGGTGCGCGGGGACGCCGGACGACGCCCCCGAGCTGATGGTGTCAGGCCTTTTCGAAGGCGGCGGTGATGTCGAGCTCGACCTCGTCCGACACGGCCGGGATGCCGTAGTTGATGTTGAAGTCGGAGCGCTTGATCGTGGCGGTCGCCTCGAAGCCGATGGTTTCCTTCTTCGACATCGGGTTCGCGCCGGCGCCGGTGAAGTGCGCGTCGAGCACGACCGGCTTGGTCACGCCGTTCAGCGTCAGGTTGCCGGTGATCTTCGCGCGGGTGCCGTTGACCGCCACCGCGGTGGAGGTGAAGCGCGCCGTCGGCGTGACCTCCGCGTTGAAGAAGTCCTTGCTCATCATGTGCTTGGTGAGCCCGGCGCTGGCGGTGGTGAGCTTGCCGACCGGGATCGTCACGTCGAGCTTGGCGGCGCCCGGCTTCTTGGGATCAAGCGTCAGCGTGCCGTCGGCATCGCCGAAGATGCCAAAATAGTCGTTGAAACCCAGGTGGTTGACGCGCCAGCCGATCAGCGTGTGGGCGGGATCGGTCTTGTAGGTGCCGGCGGTCACGCGGCTGGCGTCGGTGGTGCCGGGGATCGGCATCTGCTGGGCGACGAGCGGTGCGGCGACGGCGAGGGCGGCGCCGGCGAGGATCAGGGGCATGCGCATGGGCAAGGTCTCCAACGAAAAGGACGGCGGATTTGTCTGCCGCCGTCCCGTCGCTGTCAAACCGGGCAATGCGAAACGGGTCGTTTCCTGGGTGTTCGGTTGCGCTGTCCCAGCCTTTTACCCCTTCCGTTCGCCTCGAGGTGCCGTCGAGCTTGTCGACACGGCATATCGAGAGGGCGGCGCTTGCGGCTCTCTCGATACGGGCTCTCGACAAGCTCGATCCCTACTCGAGACGAACGGGGTCGGAGGCGGGGGCGAGGCCCCTCAGTTCTTGTCCTTGTCCACCAGCTTGTTGGCGCCGATCCACGGCATCATCGCGCGCAGTTCGCTGCCGACCTGCTCGATCTGGTGGCGCTTGGCGGCGCTGCGGCTCGCCTTGAGCTCGGGCTGGCCGGCGCGGTTGTCGAGCACGAAGTCCTTGACGAAGCGGCCCGACTGGATGTCGGCGAGTACGCGCTTCATCTCCTTCTTGGTCTCTTCGGTGATGATGCGCGGGCCGGTCTTGATGTCGCCGTACTCGGCGGTGTTCGAGATCGAGTAGCGCATGTTGGCGATGCCGCCCTCGTACATCAGGTCGACGATCAGCTTGAGCTCGTGCAGGCACTCGAAATAGGCCATTTCGGGAGCGTAGCCGGCCTCGACCAGCGTCTCGAAGCCCGCCTGCACCAGTGCCGTCGCGCCGCCGCACAGCACCGCCTGCTCGCCGAACAGGTCGGTCTCGCACTCCTCGCGGAAGTTGGTCTCGATGATGCCCGAGCGGCCGCCGCCGACGCCCGACGCATAGGCGAGCGCCACGTCGTGCGCGTTGCCGCTCGCATCCTGGTGGATCGCGATCAGGCAGGGGACGCCGCCGCCGCGGACATATTCGGAGCGGACGGTGTGGCCGGGGCCCTTGGGCGCGATCATGATGACGTCGACGTCGGCCGGCGGCTCGATCAGGCCGAAGTGGACGTTGAGGCCGTGGGCGAAGGCCAGCGCCGAGCCGGGGCGCAGATTGCCCTTGATGTCGGCGTCGTAGATCGCCGCCTGATGCTCGTCCGGTGCCAGGATCATCAGGATGTCAGCCCAGGCGGCCGCGTCCTTGTTGGCGAGCACCTTGAAGCCCGCGTCCTCGGCCTTCTTGGCGCTCGGCGAGCCGGGGCGGAGTGCGATCGCGATCTCCTGGACGCCGGAATCGCGCAGGTTCTGCGCATGGGCGTGACCCTGCGAGCCATAGCCGAGAATCGCGATCTTCTTGGACGAGATCAGGTTCAGGTCGGCGTCACGATCGTAATAGACACGCATGATGGGGTTCCTCTTGAACGTCATGCCAGCGAAGGCTGGCATCTGGTGCCGCCGGGGCGGCGCTTGTGGAGGGAGATCCCAGCGTTCGCTGGGATGACGGTAAATTTCGGGCCGCTCAGGCCGCTTCGCGGCCGCGGGCGATGGCGACGATGCCGGTGCGGGCGACCTCTACCAGCCCGACTTCGCGCATCAGCTCGATGAACGTGTCGACCTTCGCGGTGCCGCCGGTCACCTCGAACACGAAGCTGGAGATGGTCGCGTCGAGCACGCGGGCGCGATAGACCTCGGCGAGGCGTAGCGCCTCGATGCGGTGCTCGCCGCTGCCGACGACCTTCACCAGTGCCAGCTCGCGCTCGACGTGCGGACCGAGTGCGGTGAGGTCGACCACCTTGTGCACCGGCACCAGCCGTTCGAGATGGGCGATGATCTGCTCCATCACCGGCGCGGAGGCCGAGGTGACGATCGTGATGCGGCTGATGAGATCGTCTTCCGAGATGTCGGTGACGGTCAGGCTCTCGATATTGTAGCCGCGCGCGGTGAACAGCCCGGCGATGCGCGCCAGGATGCCCGGCTCGTTGTCGACGATGATCGCGAGCGTGTGCCGCTCGCGCACTTCTTCCTTGATGTGCATGGTCCAGCCGATCCGGTTGAAACGAAAGGGAAAGTCGGGAATCGTCAGATCAGACGAGCGCCTTGGCCTCGTCGTCCATCTCGCCCGATACCTCGTTCGCCCAAAGGATCATCTCGGTGTGCGCCGCGCCCGAGGGGATCATCGGGAAGCAGTTGGCGAGCTTCGACACGCGGCAGTCGACCACCACCGGCCCGTCGTGCGCGAGCATTGAAGCAATCCCGTCGTCGAGCGCGTCGGGATGCTCGATGCGGATGCCCTTCCAGCCGTACGCCTCGGCGAGCTTCACGAAGTCCGGGAGACTCTCGCTGTAACTCTCTGAATAGCGGCCGGAATAGGTCAGCTCCTGCCATTGGCGGACCATCCCCATATATTCGTTGTTGAGGATGAAGATCTTGACCGGCAGGCGGTACTGGGTCGCGGTCGCCAGCTCCTGGATGTTCATCTGGATCGAGGCTTCGCCGGCGATGTCGATCACCAGCGCATCCGGAGACCCCAGCTGCGCACCGATCGCGGCGGGCAGGCCATAGCCCATCGTGCCGAGCCCGCCCGAGGTCAGCCACTTGTTCGGCGCCTCGAACCCGAAATGCTGCGCGGCCCACATCTGGTGCTGGCCGACCTCGGTCGAGACGATCGGCGCCTTATCCCTGGTCGCCTCGTACAGCGCGCGGATCGCCCGTTGCGGCATGATCTCGTCGGGACGATCCTCGAAGTCGAGGCAGTGCTTGGCGCGCCAGCCGGCGATGCGGGCGTACCATTCCGACAGGTCGGGGCGGGGATGCTGCCGCGCCTTCCACAGCCTGATCATCGCGTCGAGCGCGCGGCCACAATCGGCCACGATCGGCAGGTCGACGCGCACGTTCTTGTTCACGGACGAGCGATCGATATCGACGTGGATCTTGCGGCTGTGGGGGCTGAACGCGTCGAGCCGGCCGGTGACGCGATCGTCGAAGCGGGCGCCCAGGCAGACGATCAGGTCGGCCTGGTTCATCGCCAGGTTCGCCTCATAGGTGCCGTGCATGCCGAGCATGCCGAGCCACTGGTCGGACGAGGCGGGCAGCGCGCCCAGGCCCATCAGCGTCGAGGTGACGGGCGCGCCGGTGATCGCCACCAGCTCGCGTAGCAGCTGCGAGGCTTCGGGACCCGAGTTGATGATGCCGCCGCCGGTGTAGAACACCGGCCGCTCGGCCGCCGCCAGCATGTCGACCGCCGCCTCGATCGCCGCTGCGTCGGGTTCCATCTGCGGGCGATAGGTCTTGTGCTGGATCGGACCGGGCGCGTTGTAGCGCGCGGTCGCGACCTGCACGTCCTTGGGAATGTCGATCACGACCGGACCGGGGCGGCCGGAGGTGGCGATGTGGAACGCCTCGTGCACCACCGATCCCAGACGGGCGGGGTCCTTCACCAGATAATTGTGCTTGGTGCAGTGGCTGGTGATGCCGACGGTGTCCGCTTCCTGGAACGCGTCGGTGCCGATCAGCCCGGTCGGCACCTGGCCGGTGATGACCACCATCGGAATCGAGTCGAGCAGCGCGTCGGTGATGCCGGTGACGGCGTTGGTGGCGCCGGGACCGGAGGTGACGAGCACCACGCCGGGCTTGCCGGTCGAGCGGGCGTAGCCCTCTGCCGCATGGGTCGCCGCCTGTTCGTGACGGACGAGGATGTGGCGGATCTTCTTCTGCTTGAACAGCGCGTCGTAGATCGGAAGCACCGCGCCGCCGGGATAGCCGAACACGAGCTCCACGCCGAGATCGACCAGCGCCTCGACCAGGATTTCGGCTCCGCTTTTCTCCACCACGTCCGTGTCCTCCTCGTTTTTCGCAGCTGCAGCAGCAGCGTTGGACGAGGTGCGCCTACAGACAGTAAAATGGCGATGCAAGCTCAGCTTGATAATATTCGTTCAAAAAAACGCTCCAGCTTGCACGTTTCCGTCTCTGAAGTGCGTTGCCAGTCCGGCGGCGGCTGGTTGCGGAACCAGGTATATTGGCGCTTGGCGTACTGACGGGTGGCGAGCCTCGCCTCCGCAAGCGCGGCGTCGAAGCTCGTGTTTCCAACGACATAGTCGGCAATCTGCGGCACCCCGATCGCACGCCGCACCGGTGAGTCGGCACTGAGATCGTCGCGGGCGAGCAAGGCGCGCACCTCCTCGATCGCGCCGCTGGCGAACATCGCCGCGAGGCGGCGATCGCAACGTTCGACCAGCCAGGCGCGGTCCGGGAGCAGCACCAGCGGGATCGGATTGATGCGGTCGCCGATCCCGCCGGTGCGCGCCGCCTGCCACTCGGCAAGCGGACGCCCGGTGGAACGCGCCACCTCCAGCGCGCGCGCGACGCGGGTGGTGTCACTGGCGCGCAGCCGGTGGGCGGCAGGCGGGTCGAGCCGGGCGAGTTCGGCATGCGCCTCGGCGACCGGCAGCGCGCGGACCTCGGCACGGATTCCCGGATCGATCTCGGGCACCGGCGCGATACCGTCCAGCAGCGTGCGCAGGTAGAGGCCGGTGCCGCCGACCAGCACCGGCAGACGCCCTTCCGCGACCGTGGCGTCGATCGTGTCGCGCGCTTCGGCGGCCCAGCGTGCGGCGGAATAGTCCTCGCCGCCGTCGACATGGCCGAACAGGCGGTGCGGCACCTGCGCTTCCTCGGCCTCGCTCGGGCGCGCGCTCAGCACGCGCAGGTCGCGATACACCTGGGCGGAGTCGGCGTTGATGACGGTGCCGCGGCGGCGTTCGGCGACCGCGATCGCCAGCGCGGACTTGCCGCTCGCGGTCGGCCCTGCGATGAGCGCCACCTTCGGCAGGGGGGTATGCACCATGTTCATCGCGACGCTGATAGCAGCCGAACGGCTCGATGCGGGCGATATTTCGGCCGCGAGCGACCGGCTGGCGGCGGCGGGATGCCGTCCCGGCGAGGTGCGCTGGCTGGAGGCCGACCGCGTCGCCGACCTGGCGTTCGCGCATGCGCCGGAGCTCGCTCGCGCCGCGCTGGAAGGCGCTTACCCCAAAACCGACATCGTCGTGCAGCCCGCCGCAGGACGTGCAAAGCGGCTGCTGATCGCCGACATGGATTCGACGATGATCACGGTCGAGTGCATCGACGAACTCGCCGACTATGCCGGCATCAAGCCGCAGATCGCCGAGGTGACCGAGCGGGCGATGCGCGGCGAGCTCGATTTCGCCGCGGCGCTCGACGCGCGGGTCGCGCTGCTCAAGGGGCTGGGCGAGGATGCGATCGACCGCTGCCTCGCCGAACGCGTGCGGATCACGCCGGGCGCGGAGGCGCTGGTGAAGACGATGCGTGCGAACGGGGCGGAGACGATCCTGATCTCGGGCGGCTTCACCCGCTTCGCCGAGCCGGTCGCACGCCAGATCGGGTTCGCGCGGGCGATCGCCAACCGGCTGATGATCGAAGGCGGCATGCTCGACGGCACCGTCGCCAAGCCGATCGTCGACTCGGCGACCAAGGAAGCGACGCTCGCCGAGGCGACCGCAGCGCTGGGGCTGGACCCGGAAGCGACGCTGGCGGTCGGCGACGGCGCCAACGACCTGGCGATGATCCGTCGGGCGGGTCTGGGCGTGGCGTACCATGCCAAGCCGATCGTCGCGGCGGCGGCGGCGGCGCGGATCGACCACAATGATCTTTCCGCGCTGCTCTATGCGCAGGGATATGCGCGCGACCGGTGGGTGGTGGCGTAGGGAGGTCTTCGCTCCGCGCGTTCGCGAAAGCGTCGCCATCTGCCTTCCCGTCATGCTGACGAAGGTCAGCATGTGGATTCACATTCGAAGTGCAACAGTTGGAATGCCTCGGCGGGGGTACGGAAGCCGAGGCACTTTCTGGGGGTGTTGTTG
>NZ_JBIUCZ010000044.1:0-20451 GCF_047975845.1 Sphingomonas mangrovi
TCACCCACCCGATCCCCGCCGCGTCGCCACTCCCGCCGCCGCAACCACCATTCACGCCACCGCTTCACCAAAAAACCGGTTATGCAAATGTCCCGCTTTCGCTAGGATGACGGGAGAGGCGGAGGGAGGCGCTCCCCCGGCCGCATGCCGCCCCACCAACCTGCGTCACCCCAGCGGAAGCTGGGGTCTCCTGCGGCTCCTGTCCTGCGCCCTCGCCCGAGATCCCAGCCTTCGCTGGGATGACGGGAGAGGCGGAGGGAGGTGTTCCCTGGCCGCATGCCGCCCCACCAACCTGCGTCACCCCAGCGGAAGCTGGGGTCTCCCGCGGCTCCTGCCCCGCGCCCTCGCCCGTCATCCCAGCCTTGGCTGACGGGGTGGAGGCGCCTCGTTCGCGGACCCCGAACAAGGCCACTGGCGCCGCATCCCCGACCCGCCTATGGGCGCAGCCCATGAGCACGAAGACCGTTACGGACTCCAGCGCAGCGGTCATCGAGACCCGCGACCAGCTGATCGGCTATTTCGCGGGCGGCGAGAAGCCGGCCGAGCGCTGGCGCATCGGCACCGAGCACGAGAAGTTCGTCTATCGCACCGCCGATCATCGCGCGCCGAGCTACGACGAGCCCGGCGGCATCCGCGACCTGCTGATGGCGCTCACCGAGTTCGGCTGGCAGCCGATCGAGGAGAACGGCACCGTCATCGCGTTGGCCGGCAAGGACGGCACCGTCAGCCTGGAGCCGGCCGGCCAGCTGGAACTGTCGGGCGCGCCGCTCGACAACCTCCACCAGACCTGCGCCGAGACCAGCCGCCACCTGGAGCAGGTGAAGGCGGTCGGCGCCAAGCTGGGCCTGGGCTTCCTGGGGCTCGGCATGTGGCCGGACAAGACTCGCGCCGCGCTGCCGATCATGCCCAAGGGCCGCTACCGGATCATGCTCGACCATATGCCGCGCGTCGGCAGCATGGGGCTCGACATGATGCTGCGCACCTGCACCATCCAGGTGAACCTCGACTATGCGTCGGAGGCGGACATGGTGCAGAAGTTCCGCGTCGGCCTGGCGCTGCAGCCGCTCGCGACCGCGCTGTTCGCCAACTCGCCGTTCACCGAGGGCAAGCCCAACAGCATGTTTTCCTACCGCAGCCACATCTGGTCCGACACCGATCCGGCGCGCACCGGCATGCTGCCGTTCGTGTTCGAGGACGGCTTCGGCTACGAACGCTATGCCGACTATGCGCTCGATGTGCCGATGTACTTCGTCTACCGCGACGGCAAGTACATCGACGCGGCCGGCCTCTCCTTCCGCGACTTCCTGAAGGGCGAACTGTCGGTGCTGCCGGGCGAGCTGCCGACGATGGACGACTGGGCGGACCATCTCTCCACCGCCTTCCCCGAAGTGCGCTTGAAGACGTTCCTGGAAATGCGCGGCGCCGACGGCGGGCCGTGGGGACGGATCTGCGCGCTGCCGGCGCTGTGGGTCGGGCTGCTCTACGACCAGGGTGCGCTCGATGCGGCGTGGGACCTCGTCAAGGACTGGAGGCTCGACACGCGCCAGGCGCTGCGCGACGCGGTGCCGCGGCTGGGGCTCGACGCGCCGCTCGGCGCCGGCACGCTGCGCGACATCGCGCGCGAGGTGCTCGACATCGCCGGCGCGGGGCTGAAGGCGCGGGGGCGGCTCGACGGCGCGGGCGGCGACGAGACCGGCTTCCTCAGCCCCTTGCGCGACGTGGTGCGCGACGGCCGCGTGCCCGCGCAGCTGCTGCTCGACCGCTACGGCAGCAGCTGGGACGGCGACGTCACGCGGGTCTACGACGAACTGACGTTCTGAGAACCGCCGCGCTCCCGCGAAGACGGGAGCTTTGCATGACCCCGACCCGTTCTCGTCATGCTGACGGAAGTCAGCATCCATTCGCGCAACGATCAAGGCACAGGCGGAGCGGCAATGGATCCTGACTTTCGTCAGGAGGACGCGGGGAGAGCGTTTCGCGTAGTACGGCGTTACTTGCCCGCGATCCGAGCGAAGAAACGCGGCACCACCGCGTTGCGGCCTGCCCAGTCGTAATAGGCGCGATAGTCCGGGTCGGCGAGCAGGTGCCGCTCCTCGGTGCGGGCGCGCCAATAGTAGACGCCGCTCACCAGCGCCAGGATCGCGGTGTTGCGCCACGCGTCGAGCCAGTTGCCCGTGGTCACCAGCATCGGCCAGCTCACCAGCCACCAGAACAGGTTCTTCGACAGATAGGCCGGGTGGCGGCTCCAGGCGTAGGGGCCGTTGGTGATGATCCCGCGGTTGGTGAGGTTGGAGAAGCGTAAGCCGAACGCCACCGTCGCCCAGGCGTAGACGAAGGTCAGCGCCACCAGCGCCGCGCCGATCGCCCAGAGCAGCGCGGGGTGGTTCGCGAACCACTGGCTCCATTCCGCCCCGCCCGAGTGATAGTCGAGCGGCCCCCCGTTCCCCATCAGCACGAAGGGCGGATAGCAGATCAGCGCCGCCGTCCAGCCCGCGACATAAGGGTTGGCCGAGCGGATGTGCGTGTCGATCGGCCGCAGGGCGAGGACGTAGCCGCAGGTCGCGAACGCCACGTCCACCAGGAACATGAAGGTGATCAGCCAGTTCGCGAGCGCCACCGGGTTGGCGAGCATGTCGGCGGTGTCGGCGAGCACAAAGTCGCGGAAGCCCGGCGGCACGATCGCGAGCATGAAGGCGAGGAAGAACGTCTTCACCGCCCAGGAGCGCAGATGGTTGAAGATCGCCTCGCGATCGACCGGCACGTTCAGGTTGAGCAGCCAGGCGCCGAACGCCCAGCAGCCGTCGCGCGGCTCGACCATGCGCCGGTCGAGCCACAGCACATAGGGGATCGACAGCACGAACAGCACGGGCGCGGCGTGGCCGAAGCACCACATCGCGAAGCCGAAGCCCTCGTCCCAATAGAAGCGCCCGGTCGCATAGATCGCCGCGATCCCCGCCCAGGTCGCCCACAGGCCGGCGAGCTTGACCGCACTGACCGCGCGCGTCGCCGCCCACGGCCGCGGCGCGGCCCAGTCGATGCCGGTGGAGGGGTTGCGATACACCTTGTCGACCAGCACCGACCAGGCGAGCATCGGCAGCCCGCAGGCGAGCAGGTTGACCAGCGCCGCATAGGGCCCGTCCATGCGATAGTGGCGCGCCACCGCCACCCAGGCGAGCAGCCCGACCATGCCGGCGACGCCGGTGCCCGCACTCACCGCCGAGCGCGGGCGCGGATCGGCGACGGCGGCGTCTGCGTCGGCGTCGTCGGCGGCGGGCGGATCGAGCGTGGTGGCCATGCTGGCGACCCTACCCGCCGCGTGCAGCGGATCGAAGGCGGAATCGCGTCCCGCAATGCGACAGGGTGGACGCGGGCTGCGATATGTCGTTACACGACTCCATCCGATCCCGCTGAAAGGCCGTCATGTTTCGCACCCCTGCGTTCGCAGCCCTGCTGCTCGCTTCCGCCGCTTCCGCCACGCCCGCCCAGGCCCAGCTGAACCCCGCCGGCAACACCCAGCCGCAGCCGGTGCCCTTCGTCGACACGATCCCCGAGGCACGCGACGTCGACTATCCCGGCACGATCCTGCTCGAAGTCGACGCGACGGACGTCCAGCAGGGCATCTTCAACGTCAAGGAGACCATCCCGGTCGCCGACGCCGGGCACATGGTGCTGCTGATGCCGAAGTGGCTGCCCGGTGCGCACAGCCCGCGCGGCGAGATCGAGAAGCTCGCCGGCCTGGTGATCCGCGCCAACGGCAAGGTGGTGCCGTGGAAGCGCGATCCGGTCGACGTCTACGCGTTCCACATCGACGTGCCGGCGGGCGCGAAGAAGCTCGACGTCAGCTTCCAGTTCCTCTCGGCCACCTCGGGGGACCAGGGCCGCATCGTCATGGCGCCGACGATGCTCAACCTGCAGTGGAACTCGGTGAGCCTCTATCCGGCGGGCTATTACACCCGCCGCATCCCGATCCAGGCGGTCGCGAAATATCCGGCCGGGTGGACCGCGGCGGCAGGGCTTCCGGCCACCGCCAACGGGTCGACCTACAGCTATCAGCGCACGAGCTACGAGACGCTGGTCGATTCGCCGACATTCGCGGGCAAGCACTATCGCCAGTGGGCGCTGTCGCCGCGCGTCGACCTGAACGTCTTCGCCGACAGCGCCGAGGAGCTGAACGCCACCCCCGAGCAGATCGACGCGCACAAGCGGCTGGTCGAGCAAGCGAACCGCGTATTCGGCGCGCAGCACTACGACAAGTACGAGTTCCTGCTGGCGATCACCGAGACGATGGGCGGGATCGGCCTGGAGCATCACCGCAGCTCCGAGAACGGCGTGCGCCCGGGCTATTTCACCAAGTGGAACGACGGCATGGGCAGCCGCAACCTGCTGCCGCACGAATACACCCACAGCTGGGACGGCAAGTTCCGCCGCGGCGCCGACCTGTGGACGCCGGACTACCGCACCCCGATGCGCGACTCGCTGCTGTGGGTCTATGAGGGGCAGACCCAGTTCTGGGGCTATGTGCTGCAGGCGCGCTCGGGCATCGTCTCCAAGCAGGACACGCTCGACGCCTATGCCGCGATCATGGCGAGCCTCGACAATCGCCGGGCCCGCGAATGGCGCCCGCTGGTCGACACCACCAACGATCCGATCATTTCCGCGCGCCGTCCGAAGGGCTGGGTGAGCTGGCAGCGGTCCGAGGACTATTACAACGAAGGCCTGCTGATCTGGATGGAGGTCGACTCGATCCTGCGCCAGCAGTCGGGCGGCACCAAGAGCATCGACGATTTCGCCCGCGCCTTCTTCGGCGTGCGCGACGGCGACTGGGGCGTGCTGACCTATACCTTCGACGACGTGGTGAAGACGCTCAACGGCATCCAGCCGTACGACTGGGCGAGCTTCCTCGACGATCGCGTCAACGACGTGTCGCAGCGCGCGCCGCTCGCCGGCTTCACCAACAACGGCTATCGCCTGGTCTACAGCGACCAGCCGACGCCGTACTTCGTCCAGGCCGACAAGACCCGCGAGCAGGCCGACCTCAGCTATTCGCTGGGCCTCGTCGCCGGCAAGTCGGGTTCGGTGAACTCGGTCAACTGGGGCAGCCCGGCGTTCGACGCGGGGATGACGGTCGACAGCAGCATCGTCGCGGTCAACGGCGAGAGCTTCAGCGCCGACCGCCTCAAGGCCGCGGTCACCGCGAGCAAGGGCAACCGCACCCCGATCAAGCTGCTGGTCAAGAACGGCGACAAGCTGCGCGAGGTGGCAATCGACTATCACGACGGCCTGCGCTATCCGCGCCTGGAAAAGACCGGACAGGGTGAGACGGGCCTCGATCGCCTGCTCGCCGCGAAGTAAAAAGGGACCAGCAAGAATGCGGATCGACATGGTGCCGGTGGGCAAGAACCCGCCGGAAGACCTGAACGTCATCATCGAGGTGCCGACCGGCGGCGAGCCGGTGAAGTATGAGTTCGACAAGGCGTCGGGTGCGCTGTTCGTCGACCGCATCCTGCACACCCCGATGCGCTATCCGGCGAACTACGGCTTCGTGCCGCACACGCTGTCGCCGGACGGCGATCCCCTCGACGCGCTGGTCGTGTCGCGCACGCCGTTCATCCCGGGCTGCGTCGTGCGCGCGCGCCCGATCGCGGTGCTGAACCTGGAAGACGAGGCGGGCGGCGACGAGAAGCTGGTGTGCGTGCCGGTCGATTCGACCTTCCCCTACTACACCAAGGTCGGCGGCCGCGCCGATTTGCCGGAGATCGTATTCCAGCAGATCGAGCACTTCTTCACGCACTACAAGGATCTGGAGAAGCAGAAGTGGGTGCGCGTCGGCACCTGGGGCGACGCCGAGGAGGCTGCGCGCATCACCGTCGAGGCGATCGAACGCTACAACGCCGCCAAGGCCGCCGGCGAAGAGCCGCTCGACCACGACGTGCCGGGCCGCGAGTAGACGCGCGCGCCGCCTGCCGAAGCGGCAAGCGATCCTGACGGGCGTCAGGAGGAAAAAGAAGACCCCGTCGGCCCGGCGCCGGCGGGGTTTTTCGTTTCCGCGTCGTTGGACGGCATCGCCGTGACCGTGCCGTCGTCGCCGATCCGCAGCGTCACGCTGGCGTAGAGGCCGTGGAGCGTGACCTCGCCCCCCTCGTCCGAGCGCGTGATCAGCGGGTCGGCCGCCGCCACGCCGTCCACCACGCAGCTGTCGACCAGCCGCGCGAAGCGTTGCCGGCGCGCGGCGGTGTCGAGCACGCGGAAATAGGTTTCGGTGCCGGCCTGGCAGCGTCCCGCCCCCTGCGGCTTCGACGGATAGGTGTCGAGCACCTCCAGGATGTGATCCCCCCGCCGTCCGACGATCTCGATTGATCTCGCGTTGCCGGTCGCGGCGCTGGCGATCGTGGCGCGATCGACCGTGACGGCGATGCGGACCGGCCGGCCGTTTGCAGCGGGAACGACGATCGCCGCTGGCTGGTCGGCGGGCATGGTGATGATGGAAGGCGCCGCGTGCTGCGCAAGCGCAGGCCCGGTGCAGGCGATCGCCGCCAGGAGGCCAGCGATCCGCGCACCCCGTCTTAGCCCGATCGACGGATGCTTCGACATCGCTCCCTCTCCTATCGTGCGGATGCTCCGACCCACTCGTCCCGGTGACGAAGGTCAGCATCCATTTGCGCTCCGCTCGCGCTTTCTGCCGTAGTGGCAATGGATCCTGACTTTCGTCAGGATGACGAGGAAGCGCCCCCCTTGCTACCTGCCCGTGCCCGCTTCGACTTGGGCGGCGGCGCGCGGCGGCCGGCTTCCAGGCCGAGGCGCCCCCATTCCCGCATCGCATCGGCATCGTCGTAGACGTCGTCCGGCGCGCGGCGGTAGTTCATCGATCCGGTCGCGCCGTCGCCCTTCGCATAGGTGAAGCGCGCGCAGCCGGCGGCGTCCCAGGTCGCGTCGCTCTGCGCATCGGCCTTGAACCACAGCCCGTCGTCGCCGGCGATCGCGAAGATGGTGTCGTCGCAATAGAGCGTCGCCCCGCCCATCATCCGCCGCGACGTGACGTGGCCGATCGGCGCCATCGCCTCGCCCACCCATTCGATCAGCCCTGCATCGACTGCCATGCGGCCCCTCCCTCCGGGTTATAGTTTCATGAAACGGACCGTCGGGACGCGCCCTTGCACGGACATTCGGGGCATCTGGGTTGAGTCCAAAAACCGGCCTTCAAGTCAGCGCAAAGTCGTACGCATGGAATTGCGTGTCTCGCCTCCAGCCAGCGCGTTCATACAAGGATTGCGCGTCCACGTTGTCGACCGCGGTCGAGAGCGACAGCCGTGCCGCGCCAATCTGCCGGCCATAGGCGCAGGCAGCATCCAGCAGGATCCTGCCGAAGCCGGACGCGCGAGCATCGGGGACGACGAACAGGTCATTGAGGATGAAGGTCCGAGACAAGCGGACAGACGAAAAGGTCGGGTACAGCTGCGCAAAGCCGACGTCCCGCCCGTCCTTGCTCGCAAGCAGGATCACGGACTGCTGGTGCTCGAATCGATCTCCCAAGAATGCTCGTGCAGCAGCGGGATCCGTAGGCTGTCCGTAGAACTGGCGGTACGCATCAAACAGCGGAACAAGGCTGTCCAGATCGGCGATGGTGGCTTGGCGAACCGTCAATGTTGGCGCTCCCGGTGAGTAGCAGTCGACTCTTGGCCGAGCGTCCCATGTTCCGCAACGGATGGATGCCCACGATCCTTCATTGTCGCCCGAACGCCGTCGGTCGCCTCACCCAGCCACGTCCCCGGCCAGCCGCGCCAGCGCGACGCCCGACACCCGGTGGATGCGCCACGGCATCGGCTCGGCGCCCAGGCTGCGATAGAAGCCGGCGGCGGCGGCGTTGGTGTCGCTGACCGCCCATTCGACGCGGGTGCAGCCGCGCGCGACGCCGACCCCGGCGACATGGGCGAGCAGCGCCCGGCCCGCGCCCGAGCCGCGGGCGTCGGGCGCCACGTAGAGGTCCTCCAGATACAGGCCGTTCCAGCCGCCCCAGGTGGAATGCTTGTGGAAGAACAGTGCAGCGCCCACCGGCTGTCCGTCGCGCTCGGCGATCGCCGCCTCCACGCCGCCATTCTCCAGCGCCGCGCGCAGCAGCGGCTCGGTCGCGACCAGTTGCGCCTCGGCATGTTCGTGGCGCGCGAGATCGCGCACGAAGCCGAAGATCAGCCCGGCGTCGTCCGGCGTGGCGGTTCGGATCGCAATCATGCGCCTGCCTCGCTCTTGGCCACTGGGGCGGCGCCGCGCACCGCAACCAGGCAGCCGCCGACGATCAGCAGCGCGCCCGCGACGGTGAACGGCGACACCCGCTCGTCGAACACCAGATAGCCGAGCAGCGCCGCCCAGACAAAGGCGGTGTATTCGACCGGTGCCAGCACCTGCGCTTCGGCGCGGCCGTAGGACCAGGCGAGCAACAGCGCCGAGATCGAGCCGAGGATCGCCGAGCCGACGATCGGCGCGAGCTGGTCGGTTGCCGGCCAGACCGCCAGCCAGGGTGCTCCGAGCGCGAGCAGCACGCCGATGACGAGGCTGGTGAACAGCGTCACCTCCAGCGGATCGGCGAGCTGCGCCTGCTGGCGCAGCAGGATCAGGCTGTAGGCATACAGGACGGACGCGACCACGATCGCGAGCGCACCCATCACTGCGTCAGCCGAGGCTCCGGCCTGCGCCTGGCCCCAGGCGATCACCAGCACCCCGACGGCGGCGACCAGCGAACCGAGGATCGCGGCGCGACGGATTCGCTCGCCGAGCAGCGCCGCCGCCAGGAACAGCGCGATCAGCGGCGACAGGAAGGTGAGCGCCACCCCCTGCGCCATCGGCACGCGCACCAGCCCCCAGAAGAACAGCAGCACCGACAGCCCGGCAGCGAGCCCGCGCAGGATATGGAGGCGGAGCGCCTGCCGCTGCGGCCAGCGCTGGCGCCGCGCGACGAACGCCGTCCCTGTGAGCAGCACGCCCGCGATCGAGCGCCACAGCACCGCGCTGTACGCGCCGCTGGCGATGCTCAGCCCCTTCATCAGGGCATCCATGCACGAATAGATGGCGATGCCCGCGGACGCCGCCGCAAAGGCGACGGCAGGCGAGGCGTGGGGGCGCGTCATGGCCGACTCGATGCGCAGCAAACGCCCGCCGCGTCCAGTGGGAGGCCTCTACGAAAGGCGGGACAGCCGCCTCTCAATCTGCCGTATCCCCGCGCAGGCGGGGATCCAGAGCCACGCTGCACAACGGCTTGCGGTGTAGGACGCCCTGGGCTCCCGCCTGCGCGGGAGCACGGAAAGACACGTTTGCAGAGGTTTCTCCGTTGGCGGACCTACTCGGCCGCCGCCTGCTCCACCGCGGCCGCCTGCGCCTCGATCTCGGCGGCCTTGGCTTCCACCAGCCGGACGATGTGGTCGACCATGTCGGCGTCCTGGACATGATGGTCGGTGACGCCCGACAGATAGACCATGTGGCGGCCGTTGCCGCCGCCGGTGATGCCGATGTCGGTCTCGCGCGCCTCGCCGGGGCCGTTGACGACGCAGCCGAGCACCGACAGCGACATCGGCGTGCGGATGTGCTGCAGCCGCTCCTCCAGCTTCTGGACGGTGCGGATCACGTCGAAGCCCTGGCGCGCGCACGACGGGCAGGAGACGACGCGCACGCCGCGGTTGCGGATGCCGAGCGCCTTCAGGATCTCGAAGCCGACGCGCACTTCCTCTTCCGGCTCGGCCGACAGCGACACGCGGATGGTGTCGCCGATGCCGAACCACAGCAGCGAGCCGATCCCGATCGAGGACTTGACGGTGCCGCCGATCAGGCCGCCCGCCTCGGTGATCCCCAGGTGCAGCGGGCAGTCGGTCGCCTCGGCCAGCCCCTGATAGGCGGCGACCGCCAGGAACACGTCCGACGCCTTCACCGCGACCTTGTATTCGTGGAAATCGTGGTCCTGGAGCAGCTTGATGTGGTCGAGCGCGCTTTCGACCAGCGCCTCCGGGCAGGGCTCGCCGTATTTCTCGAGCAGGTCCTTCTCAAGGCTGCCGGCGTTGACGCCGATGCGGATCGCGCAGCCGTTGGCCTTGGCGGCGCGCACCACCTCCGCGACGCGCTCCGACGAGCCGATGTTGCCGGGATTGATGCGCAGGCACGCGGCCCCCGCATCGGCGGCTTCCAGCGCGCGCTTGTAGTGGAAATGGATGTCGGCGACGATCGGCACCCGCGACGCGCGGACGATCTGCTTGAGCGCGGTGCTCGATTCGACGTCGGGGCAGGACACGCGGATGATGTCGACGCCCGCTTCCTCGCAGCGGCGGATCTGGTCCACGGTCGCGCGCACGTCGGGCGTCGGCGTGTTGGTCATCGTCTGCACCGTCACCGGCGCATCGCCGCCGACGGGGACGGTGCCCACCATGATCTGGCGGCTTTGACGGCGGACGATATCGCGCCAGGGGCGGACGGACATGGGAGGCTACTCGCGAAGGCTGGGGGCTTGCCTGCCATATAGACGCGGCGGGCGATGCGCGAAAGGCGCGCTTGCCCGCGCCCCCGCCAACCCCCGTCATGCTGACGGAGGTCAGCATCCAGACGCGCAACGCTGAAGGCGCGAACGGAGCGGCAATGGATCCTGACTTTCGTCAGGATGACGGCAGTGGGGTGACGGCGCGTGGGCGGCGATGGCCCCAACCGCTTCAGATCGACGGCATCCTGCGCTACAGCCACGCGTCCTTCTGGAGCCGCACGATGCGCCTAGCCCTGTTGATCGGAGCCCTGTTGATGTCTTCCCCCGCTGCCGCCGAATCCAAGCCCCGCTGGTCGCTGGTGATCCACGGCGGCGCCGGCGTGATCGAGCGCGCGCGCATGACGCCCGAACGCGAGGCGGCGGCGCGCGCCGGGCTCGACGCGGCGCTGGCGGCGGGCGAGGCGGTGCTCGCCAAGGGCGGCAGCGCGGTCGACGCGGTCGAGGCGGCGATCCACGTGCTGGAGGACGATCCCAGCTTCAACGCCGGGCGCGGCGCGGTCTTCACCTACGAAGGCACCAACGAGCTCGACGCGGCGATCATGGACGGATCGACCCGCGCCGCCGGCGCGGTCGCGGGCGTCACCCGCACGCGCTACCCGGTCAGCCTGGCGCGCGCGGTGATGGAGAAGAGCCCGCACGTGCTGCTCGCCGGCAAGGGCGCCGACATCTTTTCGACCGAACAGGGGCTGGAGCAGGTCGACCCCAGCTGGTTCGCGACCGACGAGCGCCGCCGCCAGCTCGACGAATTGAAGGCGAAGAAGCTCGGCTGGTTCGACGTCGACATGAAATACGGCACCGTCGGCGCGGTGGCGCGCGACCAGGCCGGCCATGTCGCCGCCGCGACCTCGACCGGCGGCGTCACCGGCAAGCGCTGGGGCCGGGTCGGCGATTCGCCGCTGATCGGCGCGGGCACCTATGCCGACGACCGCGCCTGCGCAGTGTCCGCCACCGGAGCGGGCGAGTTCTTCATCCGCGAAGGCGTCGCGCACGAGATCTGCGCGCGCATCCGCTTCAAGGGCGAAAGCCTGCAACAGGCTGCCGACACGGTGATGGCGGAGACCCAGGCACTGGGCGGCACCGGCGGCGTCATCTTGACGGGCCCCAACGGCGAGGCCAGCTGGAGCTTCAACACGCCGGGCATGTACCGCGGCAAGGTGTCGTCGGAGAGCAAGCGCGTGGTCGCGATCTACGGCGACGAGGGCTAACGGTCTGCGCTAAAGGCTTGCCGCAGCGGACGGAGCGCCCACATCGCTGCCGATGCCTGCGATCTCCCCCACCCCGGCCGAGCGGGCCCGCGGCGCCGCAGCGGCACTTGCCGTATCGCTGGGGCTCGGCGCGGCGCTGATCGCCGGCTTGGGGGTGGACGCCCGCCGCATCGTCGAGCGCGCACCCGTGGTCTTCGGCATCGCGCCCCCGCCGGAACCCGAGCCCGTGCCCGAGACGCGCGCGACGCCCAAGCGCGAACGCCGCCCGCTTCCCAAGCGCGCCACCGCGCCGCGGCCCGAGGGGGCTGCCTCGCCCGCGAACCTGCGCGGCAAGGCGAGCGCAATCGTCGCACCGCCGGTGCCGATCGTCGTCCAGCCGCTGCTCGCGGTCGAGGTCGCCGGGATCGGCAGCCAGCGCACCACCGGCGCCGCGCCGGTCGCGGGGCCGGGTACCGGCAGCGGCGGGATCGGCACGGGCACCGGCAGCGGTGCGGGCGGCGACGGCGATGGTGGTGGGGGCGGCGGCGAGGGCGAGACCCCGCCGCGCTGGCGCAGCGGCGGCTTCCGCGACGGCGACTATCCGGCCGCGCTCTACGATGCGGGCATCGGCGGCACCGTAGGCGTGCGCTACGTGGTCGAGACCGACGGCCGCGTCGGCGACTGCCGCGTCACCCGGTCGAGCGGCCATGCCGAGCTCGACGCGATCACCTGTCGCACGATCCAGCGCCGCTTCCGCTTCCACCCCTCACGCGACGTCGAGGGCCGCGCGGTCGCCTCGACCATCGTCGAGAACCACAGCTGGATCCCGCACCCGGAAGGCGAGGACGACCGCTAGGGCGGACCGTATCGGGAGAGCCGCGGCGGGCGCTTGCTCGCTACGCGCGGTAGCAAGGAGCGGTAGGTCTTTCGCGCCGGAAAGCCGATCGAACCGAACAAGGGCTCGCTGCCGCCCGGCGGATCGCCTAGAGCGCCGCGCATGATTCGCCGCCTCCTGCTCGCGCTCGTCCTCGTCCTCGCCGCCTCGCCCGCCCAGGCCTATTGGGAGTTCGGCCACGAGAGCGTCGCCGCCATCGCCTATAAAAACGTCACGCCCGCGACGCGCGCGAAGATCGACGCGCTGCTGCGCCGGCAGGCGATGCTCGAGACGCCGAGCTGTCCGGCGCGTACCATCGAGCAGGCGAGCGTCTGGCCGGACTGCGTCAAGCCACTCGGCGAGCGGTTCAGCTACGCCTATTCCTGGCATTACCAGAACGTCGACGTGTGCAAGCCGTTCGACCTGAAGGCGGCGTGCAAGGACGGCAACTGCGTGTCGGCGCAGATCACCCGCGACGTGAAGCTGCTGAAGGACCCGAAGGTGCCGGTGCGCGAGCGGCTGCAGGCGCTGGTGTTCCTGATCCACTTCGTCGGCGACCTGCACATGCCGCTCCATGCCGGCGACCGCGGCGACCTGGGCGGCAACCGCGTGAAGGCGACCTACGGCGTCTACGGACCGGAGCGGTTCAACCTCCACAGCATCTGGGACGGGCCGCTCACCGAGCGCGCGATCTCCACCCCGCCGACGATCCTGCGCCGCTATTCGCCGGAGGAACGCGCGCAGATCGCCGCCGGCACGGTCGAGGACTGGAGCCGCGAGAGCTGGCAGATCAGCCGCGATGATGCCTATGCGACGGCCTTCGGCGGCGAGGCCTGCGGACCGACGCCGGAGGGCCGCGTGACGCTCGACCAGGCGACGATCGCCAAGCTGGTGCCGGTCGCCCGGCTGCAGGTCGAACGCGGCGGCCTGCGGCTGGCCAAGCTGCTCGACGAGGCGCTGAGGTAGGAACCTCCCCCGTCATGCCAGCGGAAGCTGGCATCTCAGGCCGCGAGGGAGGACGCCGGTACCGTACACGGCCGCCGGACGCGCCTGCTTCGGGAGACCCCAGCGTTCGCTGGGGTGACGGCTTGTTGGAGGGCGCTCGCCCTTCTCACCCCCGTCATGCCAGCGAAGGCTGGCATCTCGGCCGCATACGATACCCTCACCCGCCATGCGCGGCGGCTGGACCTACATCATGACCAACCGGCCGCTGGGCGTGCTCTACGTCGGCGTCACTGCGAATCTAGCCGCGCGGGTGGTGCAGCATCGCGCGGGCCAGGGCTCCGAATTCTGCCGAAGGTACAATCTCACGCGCCTCGTCTTGGCGGAGCCGCATGCCCGCATCGAGGAGGCGATCGGTCGGGAGAAGGCGCTGAAGGCGTGGCAGCGGGGATGGAAACTCGCGCTGATCGAGGCGGCAAACCCGGAGTGGGACGATCTGTTCGAGCGGATTCTGTAGCGCGCGCGGCTGCCGGGTGCGCTCGCCCCGGGGAGACCCCAGCGTTCGCTGGGGTGACGGAGTGTGGCGAGGGTTCCGTTGCCAGTCCCCAGCCCAGCCCCCCTACGCTTCCTCCTTCGGCGGTCGGCCGCGCCGCACCGGCTGCGGGTCCGCCAGCTTTACCCCCCGCCGGGTCAGCGCCTCGCGCAGCAGGCATTCGACCTGGGCGTTGACGCTGCGCAGCTCGCCCGCGGCCGTGCGCTCGATCGCCGCGTAGAGTGCGGGATCGAGACGCAGGGGAAACGCCTTTTTGGGGGGAGCCGCCACGTTACTGGTACAGCGAGCCCGTATTGACCACCGGCTGGGTGTCGCGTTCCGAGCACAGCACCACCATCAGGTTCGACACCATCGCCGCGCGCCGCTCGTCGTCGAGTTCGACCACGTTCTTTTCCGACAGCTGGGCGAGCGCCGTCTCGACCATCGACACCGCGCCCTCGACCAGCTTCTGCCGCGCGGCGATCACCGCCTCGGCCTGCTGGCGGCGGAGCATCGCCTGGGCGATCTCCTGGGCATAGGCGAGGTGCGTCAGCCGGCATTCGTCGACCTGGACGCCGGCGCTGGCCACGCGCTCCTGCAGCTCGACGCGCAGTTCCTCGCTCACCACGTCGGCGTTGCCGCGCAGCGTCATCTCCTCGTGGGTGAAGTCGTCGTATGGATAGCGCGAGCCGATCGCGCGCACCGCGCTTTCGATCTGCACCATCACGAACGCCTTGTAGTCGTCGACGTCGAACAGCGCCTGCGCGGTGTCGGCGACACGCCACACGACGTTGGAGGCGATCTCGATCGGATTGCCGCGCAGGTCGTTCACCTTGAGCCGTTCGGAGGTGATGTTGTGGATGCGCACCGACACCTTCGACTTGGTCAGCCACGGCCAGTTCCAGCGCAGGCCGGTGGCGCGATCGGTCCCGCGATAGTCGCCGAACAGCAGGATCGCCGCCGCCTGGTTGGGCTGGAGCAGGTAGAAGCCGGGGGCGATCAGCAGCAGCGCGACCGCGGCCACCACCACCAGCGCCGCGCCCCAGACGTGCGCCGGCGCATTGACCGCGCCCACCGCGCCCAGCACGATCGCCGCCAGCCCCACGAACAGCATCGCGAAGCCGTTGTACGCGGTCGCCGGCCGCTCCGCGCTCTGCCGCAACACCCGATCCGATCCCATCACTGCCTCCCTGTTTTAATGTGATATCACTTTTATATCACGCCGAGACACCAGCCAAGCGAAATCGCGCGCGAGCCCGGCGGGCGTCGCGTTGGGGCGGGACAAAGCTGGAAGAGGGGGGGCGGGCGGGGCCGACGTATGCGGCACGAACGGGGAGCACGCTTCTGGTGCGGGAGGCAGCGGCCTCCATCCGCTCGTCATCCTGACGGAAGTCAGGATCCATTGCCGCTCCGTCTCTTGCAGCAGCGGAGCGTGTCTGGATGCTGACCTTCGTCAGCATGACGGGTGCCTGGGATTTGGATTGTGGCGGTCGATGCCGCGCCCGGCCACAGGCGGCGCCGCCGGGACGGTCCCGGCGGCGCGCTGCCGTTACTGGAGGACGACGGTCACCGCGCGGCGGTTCTGCGCATAGGCGCTGTCGTCGGAGCCGAGCGCCAGCGGACGCTCCTTGCCGTAGCTGATCGTGGTGATGCGCGCCGCCGCGATGCCGCGCGCCGCGAGATAGTTGGACGCGGCGTTGGCGCGACGGTCGCCGAGCGCGAGGTTGTACTCGCGGGTGCCGCGCTCGTCGCAATGGCCCTCGATGGTGATTCGCACGTTCGGATAGCGCTGCAGCCACGCGGCCTGGCTGTCCAGGATCGAGCGCGCCTGCGGGTCGATGTCGTAGCTGTCGAGCGCGAAGTTGACGGTGTCGCTCGCGACCGACTGCTGGAAGTCCTCGCGGCTGCCCGGCACGACGCCGGTGCCGGTCTGGCTACCCGTGCCGGTGCCGTCGACCGGTGCCGTGGTCTCGCCGGGTGCGGGCGGCAGCACTTCCGGACGCTTCTTGGCGCAGCCCGCGGTCGCCACCAGCGCCGCCGCCACGATCAACTTGCTCGTCAGTTTCGCCATCATTGGTTCTCCTCAATCAGTCGGTATTGTCCGCCACAATCGCGCGCGGCGGCAAGGGATAAAGCCGGTGCGGATTACACCACCGCTACGTTACGGGCGCAACGGGCCCCAGCTCGGGTCCGAACCGTCGAGCGGAGTCGGGATGCGGCGCACGTTCTGCCCGGTGAGGTCGACCGACCAGACGTCCGCCTTGCCCGCCCCGCCGCGCGACGCGCGGAAGAAGGTGAGCACGCGGCCGTTGGGCGCCCAGCTCGGCCCCTCGTCGCCCCAGGCGTCCGACAGCAGCTTCTCGCCGCCGCCCGACGGGCTCATCACGCCGACGCGGAAGCTGCCGCCGCCCTGGCGGGTGAAGGCGATCAGGTCGCCACGCGGGCTCCACGCCGGCGTCGCATAGCGGCCCGAGCCGAAGCTGATGCGCTGCTGGTTCGAACCGTCGGCGTTCATCACATAGAGCTGCTGCGTGCCCGAACGATCGCTTTCGAAGACGATCTTGCTGCCGTCGGGCGAATAGCTGCCGCCGGTGTCGATGCCGGGCGAGTTGGTCAGCCGCTGCGGGCTGCCGCCCGACGCCGACACGCGATAGATGTCGGTGTTGGCCGCCTGCGCCATCGAGAACAGCACCCAGCGTCCGTCGGGCGAGAAGCGCGGCGCGAAGGTCAGGCTGGCGTTGCGCACCAGCAGCCGCTGCCGGCCCGAGGCGAGATCGTAGATGTAGATCGCCGGCCGCTCGTTCTGGTAGCTCATGTAGACGATCGACTGCTGGTTGGGCGCGAAGCGCGGCGTCAGCACGATCGACTGGCCGTTGGTCAGGAAGCGGTGGTTGGCGCCGTCCTGGTCCATGATCGCCAGCCGCTTGATCCGCTTGCCCTTGGGCCCCGTCTCCGAGACGTAGACGATGCGGCTGTCGAAATAGGGGCCTTCGCCCGACAGGCGGGTGTAGACGGTGTCGGCGCACTTGTGCGCGGCGCGGCGCCAGTCGGCCGGCGACACCACGAAGCCCTGGCGGGTCAGCTCGGTGCGCGCGAACACGTCGTAGAGATAGCAGCCGACGGTCAGCGTGCCGTCGCCGTTGGCGCGCACGAAGCCCTGGATCAGCGCCTGCGCCTGGGTGCCGGCCCAATAGCCGTAGTCGGGCGCGGTCGCCTGCGCGAACGGCACCGCGGCGATGCCCTGCGGCCCCATCGGCTTGAACAGGCCGGAGTTCTTGAGGTCGTTGGCGACGACTTCGGCGAGCTGGCGGCCGAGCGCGCTGGTCTGGCCGGCGGCGGTGCCGACGTCGCTGGGGGTCGGCATCACCGGCACCGCGATCGGCATCGGATCGGAAATGCCGCCCTCGATGTCGACTTCGACCTGGGCATAGGCCGGGGCGGCGACGCCGAGGCCGAGGCCGAGCGCGGCCGTCGCGAGCGTGGCAAGGCGGAACAGGGCTAAGCGGGGCAAGGGGATGGACATGGCTCTCTCCGTCAGCCGGGCAGCTTGTAGTTGATGGTGATGTTCTTCCACCCGCCTTCGTAGAGCTCGTCGGGGAGCTGGAAGGGGGCGCACTGGATGATCGCGGCGGCGGCGAGCTCGGACACACGCTGCGCGTAGCGCTCGTTCTCGTCGTCGGTGCCGGTCTGGCCGAGCAGCTTGGGGCGCGCGGTCAGGCTGCCGTCGCTCGCCATCTGCAGGTTGAACCGCGTCTTGATCCGGTTGGCGCCGGGCCCCGGATTGCTGATGCGGTTGGCGCACGGCTGGATCTGGCGGATGATCGCCGCGGCGAGCCCGGCGAGCGACTGGGCGCCGACCTTCGCCGCGCGCGCGGTCTGGCCGCTGCCCTTTTCGGCTGCGGTATCGGCCAGGCTCTTGCGGAAGTCCGCACCCAGGCGCGAGCCGCGCGGCTTGGACGCCTTGGCATCGGAGTCGCTGCCGCTGCCCTTGGCCGCCGCGGGCTTGGGCTTGGCGGCCGATGCCGCGGGCTTGGCGGGCGCAGGCTTGGCGGCCGGCTTCGCCGCCGGCTTGGCCTCCGCCTTGGGGGCGGGCTTCGCCGGCGCCTTGGCGGCAGGCTTGGGCGCCGGCTTGGGCTTGGGCGGCTGCGGCTTGGGCACGGGTTTTGGCGCCGGCTTCGGCTTGGGTTCCGGCCTCGGCTCGGGCTTGGGCTCGGGCCTGGGCTGCGGCGCGGGCGGCACGGGGGCCGGCTGCGGCTCGGGCTCGGGCGCGGCCTCTTCGGGCGGTGCCGCGTCCTCGGGCGGGCCGACATCGGGCGCGATCGACTGGTCCGGCGCCTCGGTCTCGGCCGGCGCGGTCGATTCGAGCGCGACCTCGTCGACGAGGCTGACGTCGATCGGCGGCGCGAGCTGCAGGTCGGCCGGACGCTCGCTCTTCCAGACGAGCGACAGCCCCAGGAACAGCAGCGCGTGGCCGAGCGTCGCCCCGCCCAGCGCCCATTTCTCCGCGCGGGTCATCGCCGCGCCTCCGGTGCGAGCCTCACGATCAGGACGCGTCCCCCTGGGTCGAGACCAGCGCGACGCGGTTGAGCCCCGCGCGGTTGAGCTCGCCCATCACCCGCATCACCCGGCCATAGTCGAGCGCGCGGTCGGCGCGCAGCAGCACCTGGCGCGGATCGGCGCCCGGCGGCTGGCTGCCGGCGATCTGCGCCAGCTTCTCGGGCAGCGCCTGCTCGCTCACCGGCTCGTCGCCCAGATAGATGCTGCCGTCGGCGGAGAGCGACAGCTGCACCGGCTCCTGCTCCTGATCCAGCCCCTTGGCGCGGCTGTCGGGCAGGTTCACCGGCACGCCGGTGGTGAGCAGCGGCGCCGTCACCATGAAGATGATCAGCAGCACCAGCATCACGTCGACCAGCGGCGTGACGTTGATCTCCGCCATCGGGGTGCGCCGGCCCTTGCCGCGGCCGGAGGGGAGCTGCATCGCCATCGGCTCAGTCCACGCCTTCCAGCTGGCGGCTCAGCGTCGCGTGGAACGCGTCGGCGAAGCGGTTGAGCCGCGCCTCGACCTGGTTGATGCGATGGCTGAAGCGGTTGTAGGCGATCACCGCCGGGATGGCGGCGAACAGGCCGATCGCGGTCGCGAACAGCGCCTCGGCGATGCCGGGTGCCACCACCGCCAGGCTGGTGTTCTGTTCGGCGGCGATGCCGGTGAAGCTGCGCATGATGCCCCAGACCGTGCCGAACAGGCCGACGAAGGGCGCCACCGAGCCGACCGTCGCCAGCACGTTCAGCCGGTCCGACAGCTTGTCGACCTCCTCGGCGACGGCCGAGCCCATGCTGGTCGCCAGCCGCTCGCGCGTGCCGTCGCGATCGATCGTCGTGCTCGCGGTCGAGCGGCGCCATTCGCGCACGCCCGCGCCGAACACCTGCGCCACCGCGCTGGTGCCGCCGGAATGCTTCTTGTGAAAAGCGTCGATGTCCTCGGTCCGCTCGAACTCCTGCACGAAGGCGTCGGTATCGCGGCGCACGCGACGCATGCGGCCCAGGAAGGTGAGGATGATCGCCCAGGTCCAGACGCTGGCGAGCAGCAGCCCCAGCATCACGAACTTCACCACCCAATCGGCCTGCAGGAACAGGCCGATCGGCGACATGGAGGCCGCGTTGGTATTTACGAGAACGTCCATCAGGCTCTCAGCTTTCCTTCCAGATCAGGGACTCGAACGTGCGCCGCCAGGCCGGCGGATGCCGACGCGGGGTGCCCGTGGGCGCGACGAACGCCGCCTCGACCTCCGCCTCGGCCACCAACACCGGACCCAGCATTACTCGTTGATGAATGAGCACCGACGCCGCGCGCAACCGCGTCATGCGGCTGACGACCAGCAGCGCGTCGTTGAGCCGCGCGGGGCTGGCGTAGCGGATGCGCAGATCGCGGATCGCATAGGCACCCTCGCCCGCCTCCACCGCCGCGCGCTGGTCGCACCCGGCCAGCCGCAGCATGTCCGAGCGTGCGCGCTCCAGATAGCGCAGGTAGTTGGCGTGGTAGACGACGCCCGACAGGTCGGTGTCCTCGAAATAGACGCGCAGCGCGAACCGGTGTTCGCAACCGTCGAAGCGGCCTTCGCTGGGGCAATCCGGGGCGGGCGTCATCGGCGGGGGTCTAGCCGAGGCGCGATGGAGGGGAAAGGGTGTGTGGGGTGCCGGCGTGCATGGCCTCCACTCTCCCGCCGTTCCTTTCGCGCAACCTCCGTCACCCCAGCGAAGGCTGGGGTCTCCCGCGGCTCCTGTCCCGCGCTTTCCGCCGGAGACCCCAGCTTTCGCGGGACCTTTGCATAAAGCTGGGGATGTGATTCTCTTCGCTGGGTATCGGAGAGATGAGATGCGCAAGCAGACGAGGCCGGCGTCCTTTGCG
>NZ_JBIUCZ010000045.1:0-19709 GCF_047975845.1 Sphingomonas mangrovi
CGCGTGGAAAACATGCTTGGCGATATCCAACCCGATCGTGGTAGCCTCTGACACGGACGCCTCCCTCAGTGGTGCTTCAACACCGCCACTCTGGCACATCGATTCCGTCGGGGGGCGTCCACCCCATCAGATCGCGGCTCTCACATCAATGGTTCCTCAACCTCAGAGGCTGTTTGGAAAATCGGTGCGGGGGTTGTGGAGGGACGCTCTGTTTGATTCAGGCTCTGCATGTGGACGCAGCAGAGCCGAGGGCGAATGGCCCGTATTGCCAGAAAGACGAAGCGCTACCCCAGCGATCTGACCGATGAGGAATGGGATCGCCTGGCGCCCTTGATGCCCAGGCCGGGGCGCCGGGGCCGTCCGCGCGAGGTGGATTTTCGCGAGGTGATGAACGCCGTGCGCTACCTTGTTCGTTCGGGCTGTGGCTGGCGTATGCTGCCGGTCCATTTCGGGGCGTGGCAGACAGTTTATGGCTGGTTCCGGGAACTGGCCCGCAGGTTCCTGTTCCAGACAATCCACGACATCGAACTGATGCTCGATCGCGAGCGCCAGGGGCGGCAGTCCAGTCCGAGCGCAGCGGTGATCGATAGTCAGTCGGTCAAGGCGCCATCGGCAGAAAAGCGCGGGTTCGACGCAGGCAAGAAGGTTGTCGGACGCAAACGGCACATTGCCGTCGATACCGACGGCCGGTTGCTGATGGTCAACCCGACCACGGCAGACATTTCCGACAGCGCAGGCGCACAGACCATCCTTGATGGCATCCGCAGGCGCTGGCCCCGGGGGTCAAGCACCTCTTCGCCGACGCGTTGTTACCTTTGCTGCCGAAGGAGAACGACATGAAGACCTGGTTCATCAACGGCATCTCGCGAGGGCTGGGAAAGACACTTGCGGGGGCGGCACTGGCGCGCGACGGCACCGTGATCGGAACCGTACGCTAGGGCACGCCGGATATCGCTCAGGCGGCCGGCACCCTCCATGTCATGACGCTGGACGTCAGCGATCCAACGGCGATCGAGGCTGCCATTGCCGCGGCCTTCGCACATACGGGGCGGCTCGACGTGCTGGTCAACAATGCCGGCTATGGCCTGCTCGGCGCGATCGAGGAAGCCACGGACGCAGAGCTCGAACGCTTGTTCGACGTCAACCTGTTCGGGCCCTTTCGCCTGATCCGCGCTGCCCTGCCGCGCCTGCGGCAACAGGGCAGCGGGCACATCATCAACATCGCCTCGATCGCCGGTCGTGCGCGGATGGCATCGTCGGGCATGTATGCTGCCGCCAAGTCCGCGATGGAGGGCCTTTCGCAAAGCCTCGCGCAGGAGGTCGCACCGTTCGGGCTGAAGGTTACCGCCGTCGCGCTCGGCGGCTTCCGCACCGACTTCCTGACCGACCATTCGGTGCGCCGCAGCCAGGCGGCCGATGCCTATGCGGACAGCGTGGGCAAGTCCCTTGCCTATCTTGACGACATCGCCGTCGCCAGATCGGCGACCCGGCGCGTGCCGCCATCGCCCTGCTGGAGGTCGACGATGCGGCCGAACCGCCGTTGCACCTGCTGCTTGCCAGCGAACGACCGACTTAGGTATCTGAAGGCTTGATGGGACGTGGTGAAGTGGGACGAGGCGGCTCGCCACTACGACGCGGGCTGAACCGCCGACCATCGACAGCCTCGCTCAGGCGGTCTGCTCCTCGGAGCGGACCAGCAGCCGAGGGCCCGCCCCCTCGGCTGCCAATCTGTCCTCAGGGTTCCGCAATGGGCAGTCCGCCAGGGACAAGCACCCGCAGCCGATGCACCGATCGAACTGGTTGCGGAGCTGCATGAGGCTTTCGATCCGCTCGTCGAGCAGAGCCTGCCAGGATTTGGTCAGCCGCCGCCAGTCGCCCGCGTTTAGAGGTCGGTCGGTCGGGATCCGGTCGAGGTATTCCTTGATCGTCGTGAGGGGGATGCCCGCCCTTTGGGCAATCCGGATGACGGCCACCCGACGCAGCACGGAGCGTGCGTAGCGCCGCTGGTTCCCAGAAGTGCGCCAACCCTCGATCAGACCCTTTGTCTCGTAGAAGTGGATGGTCGAGACCGCCACGCCGCTTCGGCGGGCGAGTTCGCCCACGGTCAGCTGTCCGGTCGCAGTCACTGCACCCATGATATGATTCCTCAATATTAGTGAAGGTCTAGCGTCCGTCCCGCACAGGGTCAACGACGATGGCGGAACACCGGCCTTCCTTGGAGAAGACGTGAGATTGACGAAGGGGAGGCGCGGGAACCTGCTCGCGCTGGCGCTCGGGGCCGTGTTCCTGGCCGGCGCGATCGGCAACCTGGCAGGGGCGCCGATGATGATCGAGGACGACGCCAGGTGGGATACCCTTCCGGCTTCAACTACGTCACCGGCGCCTTGGAGCTCGTCACGGTCGTGTTGTTGGCGCGGCTGCGCACGCGGCGCGTCGGCTGCCTCGTCGGTGCGACGGTGATGGGGGCGGCCACCTCGACGCTGCTGCTGCATTCCGAGCACGCCCACGCCGTCGCTCCGGCGGTGGTCCTGCTCGGCCGTATGACCCCGAAAAAACTCTTGACCTAATCTATACCTGAGGTTCTATTAACAGCGTCGGCTCCTCAGCGAGCCCTTCGCGAAAGGGGTCGCGAAGCACCGCGAGCGGAGCCGACATGAACACCACGAGCAATACAATCGAGAACGTTCGAGCGCGGGGGCCGCTCGTCATCGCGGTCATCGCCCTCGTGTTGGTGTTCGGTGGCGTTTTCCTCTGGCGCAGCATCCGCAGTTCGGCGTCTGCGGTCGCCTATGCGCCGCCGCCCGTCGAGGTGAGCACGGCCACGGTTCGGGCCGAAACGCTTCCACAGGCGATCGAGGCGACGGGCACGCTGCAGGCCGTGCGTGAGGTCACCCTGGCACCCGAGGTGCCGGGCCGGGTGATCGCCATCCGGTTCGAGGCGGGTCAGCAGGTCGGCCAGGGAGCGGTGCTCCTGCAGCTCTTCGATGCTCCGGAGCGCGCAGACCGGGCCGCCGCGCAGGCTAGGGCGCGGTTCGCGCAGATCCAGTACCAGCGCTCGCGCGAGCTGGCGCCCACCGGCGCCGAGCCGCGCGAACTGCTCCAGCAGCGGGAGGCGGAACTCGCGCAGGCGCGGGCGGCAATCCAGCAGCTGGATGCCCGCATCGCCCAGAAGACCGTACGGGCACCGTTCGGAGGGCGGATCGGCATCCGTCGCGTGAACCCGGGGCAGTACGTGAACGCCGGTGACCCACTGGCGACGCTGACCGCGCTAGACCGCCTCTACGTAAATTTCAGCGTGCCGCAGCAGGAGCTATCGAGGCTTAGGGTGGGTGGCACCGTGACGGTCCGCAGCGACGCCGCGCCGGGACGCGACTTCACCGCGACGATCAACGCGGTGGAGCCGCTGGTGGGCGGCGACACGCGCAACATCTCGGTTCAGGCCACCATGCCGAACTCAGGCGCGATGCTTCGGCCCGGCCTCTACGTAACGGTGGGCGTGGCGCAGGCCGCGCGCGCCGACGCGATTCTGGTCCCCTCCACCGCGATCCAGACCTCGGCTTCCGGTGACAGCGTCTACGTCGTGCGCGGCGGGAAGGCCGCGCTGCTGCCCGTCACCGTCGGAAGCGAGGTCGGCGATCGCACCATCGTCGAGACGGGGCTGAAGTCCGGCGACGTGGTCGTGACCACCGGCCAGCTTCGCCTGCAGCCTGGAGGCGCCGTGAAGGTCGTCAACGAGAGGCCCGCCGCCCCTAAGAACACAGCGGCTCGCTGAGGAACGGACGATGGCATTCACCGACCTCTTCATCCGCCGGCCTATTCTCGCGATTGTGGTCAGCCTCCTCATCCTCCTCATTGGTCTGACCGCGCTCTTCGGCCTACCGGTGCGCCAGTATCCCAACCTCCAGAGCGCGACGATCACCGTCGACACGGCCTTTCCCGGCGCGACCCAGGAGGTCATGCAGGGATTCGTCACCCAGCCGATCGCGCAGTCGATCGCGACCGCGAGCGGCATCGAATACCTGACGTCAACATCCACGATGGGTCGAAGCCAGGTCAAGGCCAAGCTGGTACTGAACGCGGACGCCGACCGCGCGCTCACCGAGGTTCTCGCGAAGGTGCAGCAGGTCAAGTACCGCCTGCCGCAGGGCGCCTTCGATCCGGTGATATCGAAGATCACGGACGGCGCCTCTGCGGTCCAGTACATCGCCTTCCGGGGCGACCGCTACACGCCGTCGCAACTCCGCGACTTCGTGACCCGCGTCGCGCAGCCGCTGTTCACCTCGATCCCGGGCGTGGCCTCGGCGGACATCTCGGGCGGGAGCCCGCTGGCCATGCGCGTCTGGATCGATCCGGTTAAGCTCGCGGCGCGCAACCTGACCGCATCGGACATCGCAACGGCTCTTCGCTCGAACAACGTCCAGGCAGCGCCCGGGCAGCTCAAGGGCGGCCTCACGGTCACGAACATCACCGCGTCGACCGATCTTCGCAGTCTCGACGACTTCCGCGGCATGGTGGTGAAGACCGGCGCCGATGGTCTGGTGCGGCTGCGCGACGTCGCGACCGTCGAAATTGGCGGCCAGGACTATAACAGCTCTGGATGGTCTGACGGCGATCGCGCCGTGATAATTGCCTTGACCCCCACCCCCGAGGGCAACCCGCTCGACATCGTCAAGGCCGCCAACACTCTACTGCCGCAAATTCAGAAGGCTACGCCTCCCGGTGTCGTGGTGAAGAGCACGTTCGATGTCGCCCACTTCGTCAACGCCTCGATCGAGGAGGTCGAGCACACGCTGGTCGAGGCGATCGTGATCGTGATCGTCGTGATCTTCCTGTTCCTGGGGTCGGCTCGCGCGGTCATCATCCCGGTGGTGACGATTCCGCTGTCGCTCGTGGGAACGGCTGCGCTGATGCTAGCCTTCGGCTTCTCGCTTAACCTTCTGACGCTGCTCGCGATGGTGCTGGCGATCGGACTGGTCGTCGATGATGCGATCGTGGTGGTGGAGAACATCCATCGGCACATCGAGGAGGGCGCGACGCCCTTCGACGCCGCCATCCAGGGTGCGCGCGAGATCGTGGGGCCGGTGGTGGCGATGACGATCACCCTCGCGGCGGTCTACGCGCCGATTGGCCTGATGGGAGGGCTGACCGGCAGCTTATTCCGCGAGTTCGCCTTCACCCTCGCGGGATCGGTGTTCGTGTCGGGCATCATCGCATTGACGCTGTCGCCGATGATGAGCGCCAAGCTCCTGAACCGGAAGGTCGCGGAGGGTCGGTTCGCCAAGAAGGTGGAGCACTTCTTCGACCGGGTATCCGGCGGATACGCCGGTATGCTGACCCGCACGTTGGCGATGCGGCCGATCGTCCTCCTCGTCTCGGCCGCAATGCTCGGCGGTACCGTGGTGCTCTTCCTCGGCGCGCAGCGCGAGCTCGCACCGCAGGAGGACCAGGGTTACGTCTTCACGGCCACCCGCGCTCCCCAATACGCCAGCATCAATTACACCGATCGGGTCTCCGACACCGTGCAAGGCCTGTTCAAGGCGCTGCCGGAGTATGCCGGAAGCTTTTTCAACAACGGTATCGACGGGCAGAACCAGGGGTTCGGCGGGGTTATCCTCAAGGAGTGGGAGGAGCGCGGTCGCTCGGCGACCGAGGTGCAGGGTCAGTTGTACGCCGAGGCGAACAGCGTCCACGACGCCAGCGTGACCCCGTTCCAGCCCGCGGCTCTGCCGGCGGCGAGTGCGGGTCTGCCCTTCCAGATGGTGCTCCGCTCGCCGAACGACTTCAGCGCAATCTTTCAGGACATGGAGGCGCTGAAGGGTGCGGCGTGGAAGAGCGGGCTGTTCGTCTTCATCGACAGCGATCTCGCGTTCGACAGCCGCTCGGCGCGGATCCGGATCGACGCCGCGAAGGCGGGTGAGGTCGGCGTCACCATGCAGTCAGTGGCGGACACCCTCGCGACCCTGGTCGGCGAGAACTACGTAAACCGCTTCAACTACCACGATCGTTCCTACGACGTCGTGCCGCAGGTCCGCCAGCAGGACCGGCTGACGCCGGAGAACCTGGGCCGCTACTATGTGCGGTCGCGCTCGGGACAGATGATCCCGCTGTCGACCGTCATCAGCGTCGACGTGAAGCCGAGCGCGAACCGGCTGCCCCAGTTCAACCAAATGAACGCGGCTACCTTGTCGGGTGTGCTCGCTCCGGACGTGACCATGGGTCAGGCGGTGGAGTTCATGCAGGCGCAGCCGCTCAGCCCCGGTGTCACCGTCGACTGGCTCGCGGACAGCCGTCAGTATGTGCAGGAGGGCAACCGCCTCACCGTATCCTTCGCGTTCGCGCTGATCGTGATCTTCCTGGTCCTCGCTGCGCAGTATGAGAGTTTCCGCGATCCGCTTGTGATCCTCGTCACCGTGCCACTGGCGGTCTGCGGGGCGCTGCTGCCGCTCTACCTCGGGTTCACAACGCTCAACATATACACGCAGATCGGGCTCGTGACCCTCATCGGGCTAATCTCGAAGCACGGCATCCTGATGGTCGCCTTCGCCAACGACGTGCAGCGGCTCGATGGCAAGGATCGGGCACACGCCATTGTCGAGGCCGCGCGGGTGCGCATGCGCCCGGTGCTGATGACGACCGCGGCGATGGTCGCCGGCCTGGTTCCGCTGCTGTTCGCAGGCGGTGCGGGTGCGGCCAGCCGCTTCGCCATCGGGATCGTGGTGGTGATGGGGATGCTCATCGGGACGCTCTTCACGCTCTTCGTCTTGCCCACCTTCTACACGCTCCTGGCCCGCGATCACCGCGTGCACGCCGAGGAGGACATCATACAGGGCGAAATGACGCCTGCGGCCGTGGAGGCCTGACCCATGCGCAAGACGATGCTCTCCTTCCTGCTGCTCGCGACGTCGGCGTGCGCGACCGGCCCGAACTACCTTCGCCCCGCTGCGCCCACCGCGTCGCAGACGGCGCTTGTGACGCCTCTTCCGGGCTCGACGGCGGACGAGGGTCCCGGTCCCGATTGGTGGCGCACCTACGAGGATCCTGCCCTCGACGCGCTGGTCGAGCGGGCATTGCTCGCCAACACCGACCTTCGCGTTGCCCTGGCGAACCTCAGGGCCGCCGAGGCGATCGTGGGAGAGGCCCGCAACGCGCGCCTGCCGCAGACGACCGTCAACGGCCAGGGGACCTACGGTCGCACGCAGCCGCCCCTCTACCTGCCCGGCAACCGGTTCAGCGGGCTTGGGTCGTTCCAGCTTGCCTACGAGGTGGATCTATTCGGCCGCGTGTCCAGGACCGTCGAAGCGGTCCGGGCGGATGCGGAGGCCGCGGCGTTCGCACGCGCGGCCGTGCGCGTGCGGATCGTCGCGGCCGTCACGGATGCCTACCTCTCCGCCTGCACCGCGTCCGACGCGATAGCGGTGGTGAGGTCCTCGATCGAACTGACGGCGGACAGCGCGCGGATCATCGGACAGCAGGAGCGCGCTGGTTCCGCCGCCAGGCTAGACGTCGCACGTGCCGAAGGCCAATTGGCCGAGGCGCGTGCGGCGCTGGCTCCTTTCGAAGATGCGCGCCAGTCGGCGCTCTACGAGTTGGCGGCGCTTCTCGGGCTCCCCCCAGCCCAGGTACCGGAAGCGGCCGCCCGGTGCGGGTCTCCCCCCGGCCCGCACCGACCCATACCCATCGGCGATGTCGCCGGCCTGCTGAAGCGGCGTCCCGACGTCGCAGAGGCAGAGCGTCGCTTGGCCGCCGCCACCGCGCGGATCGGGGTCGCGACCGCCGACCTCTACCCGCGGATCAGCCTCGGAGCGTCGGTCGCGCAGGCCGGTGGCGAGGGGATCAGTCAGAGCCAAGGCTTCATCTTCGGGCTGGGCCCGCTGCTATCCTTCGCGTTCCCCAACAACGGTGCGGCACGGGCGCGCATTCGTCAGTCGGAGGCCAGGACCGAGGCGGCGCTCGCGACCTTCGACGGCACTGTCCTGACCGCGATGAAGGAGACTGAGCAGGCTCTGAGCAGCTACGGCGCGGGTCTGCGCCGGCAGGGCGAGCTGCGGATCGCCGTGGAGCGGTCCGAGCAGGCGTTCCGCCTGGCGGACCTGAGGTACAGGGCGGGCTCCATCGCATATGTCGACGTGATCGTCGCCCAGTCCGAGCTGGTGCGTGCGCGGCTGGCACTGGCCGAGCAGAACCGGCAGGTCGCATCCTCCCTCGTCCTCCTCTTTCGGGCTCTCGGCGGAGGGTGGTCGCCCGAGGATTCAACGATGATCGCCAAGGGCCGCGGGCGGTGAGGCGGGTGGCGTGGACAAGGCTCTGGGCGCTGGCATTGGCGATCGGCCTGGTCGCGCACGCCGTCGTCCGTGCTGCCGCACACGCCTGGCTCGGCGAGGCCACGATCACGCTGGAGACGGTGGGCGCCATGCTCCTGGTGCGGAGCCGCACCAGGGCGGTTGGGGTCATGGCCGGCGGGGCGGCGGCGGCAGTCTCCGCCTGCGTCGCGCTCCTCACGGCCGAGGTCGAGGCGTCGCTCGCACCAACCCTTCTTCTTGGAGCCCTGCTCCTGCTCGGACGCCGGATAGATCGGGAGCGATCCGGTCACCGGCCGCGCCTCCACTAGCCTGTTCGGAGATAGTCCATGCTGCGCATACTCGCACTTAGTTCCAGCCCGCGGCCCCCTGAGGTGTCCATCTCGCGACGCCTCAGCACGGAGCTGATCGTGCAGATCGCACGCGCCCACCCCGGAGCGGCGGTGATCCAACGCGATCTCGCCGCGGAAGCGCCGCCTCACGTCGGCGCCGCCCTGCTCGCCGGTGTCCGCAAGCCAGAATTGGACCGCTCGGCGGAGGAGGCCGCGGCGGTCGCGATCTCCGCCGAAATGATCGAGCAACTCGTCTGGGCTGACGTGCTGGTGATCGGCGCCCCCATGTACAACTTCGGCTTCCCCTCCGTCCTCAAGACGTGGATCGACAACGTCTCGGTCCCCGGTCGTACCTTCCGGTATGATCGTGACGGCAACGCTCACGGGCTAGTCACCGGCAAGCGGGCGTATGTCGTGACGAGCCGTGGCGGCGACTACGGTACAACCGGCGCGGAGGCGGGCAACTTCGCGGACTCCCATGCCCGCGTGGCGTTGGCCCTTCTCGGGATCGTGGACCTGCACGTGGTCGCCGCCGACTGGCAGGCCCTCCACCCGGAAGCGCGACGCGACGGCTACGACGTTGCGAGCAGGCGCATCAGCGAGCTCGTTCCGGCGTGAACGCGATGTCTTCCGTGAAACTGCTGATGAGCGATCACGAGGAGCTCGCACCGGCGCCGCTCGCGGCCTCGCCGGAGCTAGGTGTCGCGTGGAGCGGTGAACCGTTGACCCGTGAGGAGCTGGTGGTGATCGCCATCGGAAGGAAGGATGCCTCGAGCTTCTGGTGGCGGGGCGCACGCGACGGGCGCGGATGGCGCATCCGCCTGCTTTCGTTCCTCCACGTAATGACAGGGCAGCGGGGCGTCCAGAGCTTGGCCGGCGAGCGGCTCGAGACGCTGCGACTGCTGGTATGCACGGTCGTCCGGCAGCGGCCGAGGGAGGTCAAGGAGTTGTCTGACCGCTTGGCCCCTCTCGGCATGCACCCTTCAGCCGTCGCGGAAGCGATCCGTCTGGCTCAACGGCCGTGATCCATCGGCCTGTCGAACAAGAAGTTTGAGATTTCCTCGTGCAAGTCGCCTCGCATCTCTCCGTTGGGGAACTCGCCCGGCGCAGCGGGGTCACCGTGTCCGCTATTCGCTTCTACGAGGACAAGGGCCTCATTCAGGGCTGGCGGACGTCGGGTACGAACTGCGTTCGGGCGACTGCCTGCGCTATCGCCTCCAAGGCGCGTCCATCTTCGAAACCAGCGACCAGCCGGCTCGCTACATCATCGCTATGGCTTGAGGAGCCCCCGCATGGAAACGCAAGTGATCGAACTCGGCGCCGCGGCCATTGAGGCACATGTCGACACCCTGTCGAGAATTCTCGTAGACAGCGTAGATAAGGGGGCGTCCATCAGTTTCATGGCGCCCATGTCCGATAAGGATGCCGCGAGCTTTTGGCTGAACGACGTCCTACCGGAGGTTGCAGCAGGGCGACGGGTCATGTTTGGCGCGGAGCGCGGAGACACGATGGTCGGCACGGTTCAGCTCCTGATAGCCATGCCGCCGAACCAGCAGCATCGCTGCGAGGTCGCCAAGATGATCGTCCATCCGAGCGCCAGACGTCTCGGCGTTGGGCGGAGCCTTATGGCCCGTGCCATCGAGCATGCGAGCGAACTCGGCAAGACGCTGATCACGCTCGATACGCGAACCGGAGACGCGGCAGAACCGCTTTACACCTCTGCCGGCTTCCAGGTCGCAGGCGTCATTCCGGATTTCGCATGGGATCCCGATGGGCAGGCACGTCACGCGACGACCTATATGTATCGGAGGATCTGAGCCGCTTTCCGCCACGCGGATCTTTGCCGGATTCGGAATTCTTGTCTGCAGAATGCTGGTTGCCGTGAAAGGACCGAGCGATGCGAAGTGGCGGACCGAACGGCATGCGCGAGGGTACTGCCGGCTTTCTCATTTCACCATCCCATTGGGAACATCTCGGCTGCCTCGCTGACCGTTCGTGTACGGCACAAACAACAGTAGCGCGCATTTCATGTGGCGGTGTCTGGTTCGACGCTATCGGCCAGGCCATTTAGCTTGCGGCGCATCGCCAACGAGCCGGCGCTGCACGCGCAAGGCCCATTCTGCCGTGCCGCGCCAGACAAGGTCGCGTGGCCGAACAGGAAAGTTGCGAGTGGCAGCTAGATAAAGCCACTCCTCACTGGTTCTTGCGTCCTGGCCCGGTATGCAGCCTGTTTGCCAGATCAGCTCGGCTGTCGGCAGATCAGATGCGTAGGAAGTAATCGCATCCAAAAGCGCCACTGACGTCGCGCGTTGATCTGCTTGTGAACAGAAGTCTGCGGCTTCCTCGGACTCTGAAAACCTTGCGTTGGAGCAATTCAAATCACATGCCTTTCGTGAACCAGCAGGCGATCACGTGGCCGCTAGCAATGTCGAGATGGCAGCGTCCTGACCATGTCGTGACTTCAACAACCGCTTGGTCCATCGCCATGATCTGCGAGTAGCCTTTTGCCGTCTCCCATGTCTCGTTGGCCTCCGGTGCCCGCCATGCCAATGTACCGTCATAGTCGATCGCCGCCACATTCGACGCTCCATCCGACAGGTTTCCGCCTTCGATGATGTAAAAACACCCAATTCTCGAGTGTCGGGTTCTGGCAATGACGGACGTTCGAATCGCCGCGAGCGAACGGCAGGAATGTCCCAATGTAAGTCATTTGGGAGAGCCGGCACATGGAGGTGGACGGATGGCAGCTTGCGGGATTGAACCTCGGGCCATGGAACGGTCAAGTTTAGGGGCGCTTAGCCGTCGTCTTCGATTTCGCGATCGGCGACATCCATGAAATCGCGGGCGGCGTTCCGATCTTCCTCGTCGTCGAAGGCGTCATCAAGGTCCGGCGCGACCCCGAGCGTGTAGAGGAGGCACCAGAGCGCGAAGCGTCGCCCGCCATCTTTCTCCAGCCCGAACTGCAGCCGCAGGCGTTCGACGCCCGCGATGAGTTGATCCGGCGGGAGCGAGCCGATGTCGTCGGTTCCGAAGAAGCGGGTAACCAGCTGATCGAAGTCCATGCGCCGCTCTACGCGCTCCCAGCGTCGGCTGCCATCCCGCCGCAGCCCATTGTTCGGTAGCTGCGGCGCGATCATCATCCGGCCTCGTCAACCCTGTAGAAGATGGGGTTGCGCTGCCATTCGGCGATGGCGTAGGTGCGCCAGCCGACGCATCTGGTGCTGAGCTGCACCTGGCGCGGGAAGCTGCCGTCGGCCACCTTGCGGTAGAGCGTCGAGCGGCTGAGCCCGGTGAGGTCGAGCACGGCGTTGAGGCGCAGAATACGATCGGGTTCGGCCATGGCAGGTCTCCGGCTGGATGATGTGAGTGCCTGCCGATCGGTGTGGGATCCTGCATCCGGCGGCTGCAATGGGGACGGTTCTTGGGGTCACCAGCGAGGTGTCCGGTGGCACCACAAAGGTCTGATTGATTGTTCTCGAGAACGAGGCAGGGGGCCGCCGTCCCCCGCGTGCGCCGGGCCGCGCTGCCATGCTGCGCACCGGGCCGGCGGTGCCGTCCCGGCCCATGCGGGTGTGCATCGCTGACGGAGGGGCCGCGGTACCGCGGCCAAGTGGACGCCCGCAGGTGCGGGCGGCGTCGTGCTTCCGGCATCGAAAGGTGGCGGGGGTGGGCGTCGCTTGAGGTGCCCAAGCGTATCGTGCAGCATCCCGAGCGGCACGGTTGCTTCCTGCTCGCCGGCGAGCCCCCGAGTGCGGTGCAGCGCATTGGGCGCGATGATCTTGTCCCGATCGACCAGCCACCCGCGCTGATCGGATCCGGTGCCGCCGCCGCGCCACGGGAAATAGAGCGTGCGCATGTCATGGACGGCGGGGCACCAGCGGTGCTGGCCGGTGACGATCGCGGCGCGGCTGCCGAGCATGGCCAGCATCGCGAGCGGATGAAGGATGGCGGCGTCGCGCTGGGCTGCCGGCCATTGCAGGATGGCGGCTGATTTCTGGTCGACCAGCGCAGCGAGGAATTGGCGCAGCAGCTGCAAGCTCGGCCGGTTGAGCGTGCCGGTGCCCTCGAAAGCGAGATCGAAGCGCCGAAGCGGAATGGCTGCCGCGAAGGCCAATGCGGCGTCGATGTCGATGTCGTCAAAACGCTTTGTCTTGGCCTGTTCGGCCGCGAGCCGCTCGGCCTGGCGGGCCGCGGCTTCTTTGAGCTGGGCAGCGAGCCCCAGGCGCTTCGCGCCGACAGTGGCGCGCGCTTCCTGGAGCTTCCCGAATCTGTCCTCCCCCCATTTCGCCACGTGCCGAACGTCTTCCTACCGAATCATCCTATGTGATGATGTTGCCACAATGTTCTGCTGGTACGCGCTAATGCCCGCGCGTGCCACGCCGATCGCTGAACTGGGTCCATTGCGGCGGAAATCCCGCCTGTTGGAAGACGCGTCTGAGATCAGGTTCCGCAGGGTCGCACTTGCGACCGCGATTGTCACGGCATCAGACGGGCAGAGGAAGCATTGATCCATCAACGCATCATGCCATGATCGTCATCGGGCCAGCCATAGCCTTCCGAGACGGGATATTCGGTGCGCAGCAGCTCCGACGTGATCACGCGGAAGTTGGCCAGCTCCACTTCTACGAACAGCTCTAGCGGGACTTTCGTGGTCAGCTCGGTGATCGCGGTCTCGCCGCCGAACCAGCTGTCATCCTCGCGGTCGTACATCGCGAGCGACCGGTCTTCATACTGAACCTCAACCACCATTTCGGTCTCGACAGTCAGGATCATGCAAACGCTCTTTGTACCGACCCAGGCGACGGAATAGTCGGTCACCGCCTCGATCGCGCCGGTGGACTGCCCAACGATTTCGGCCTCCGGCAGGTCGCCGCGATAGTCGAAGATCAGCTCGTCGCCGATCCTTTCGACAAGCAGCTCGAGCGCGCCATCGAACCCGGGCGCGGCGACGACCGCCTCGGCCACGGCTTCCAGATCGATATCGGGCTGGACCGACGCTCGGCTGAGCAGCTCCTCGAGCGTCGCGATATGTCGCAGCGGTTCCGAGCGGTTAGCGGCGCGCGACATGGCAGCGTCCTGCGTCACCACGTGGAGCAAGGCACCGTTGTCGGCGCACCATTGCTCCAGCGCCTTCAGCATGAAGGCATCGGGGAACTCCTTGCTGCCGTCCTGGTCGAAGGGCGGATTGCGCGCGAAATAGTCCGCGAACACCGTGGACGCCGGCAGATCCTGCGCCCGGTGCACGATTGCCGCCCAATCCTCGACGCTGGTCTTCGCGAAAAGCCGGAACAGGTCCGCGGCGATGGCCGCCGGGTCGAGCGAGGCTGGCTCCGGCAGGCCCTTACTTGTGTGGCGCCACCGCCGGAAGGACTTCTCTATGGTCGCCAAATCGCGCGCCTTTGCCGCGACATCCTCGGCGATCTGACGCCGGATCTCGAGCAAGGTGATGTCGGTGATGTGGAGAACGACAGCGCGGTCCGCGATATGACGCGCCAGCGTCGAGAGCGCTGGGTTCGCGACATTATGGTGGAGCCGGCGATAGACTTGGGTGTCGAGAAAGACGTGCCTCGTTTCCAACGGCTGGTCGAATAAACACGAACAACAGTTCAGGCGTATACTACAACTACTATTCCGATACGGCGGGCGCCAACCGGCTTACCCAGCGCTCTCCGGGGTACAAGGCGCGGTTGGACGTGCTGGCGGCATCCAGCCGTAAAGTGCTGGTCACGCTGAACTTCTTTGCCATGCCTGCTGCAGGCTCGACCACAACCGCCGGTGAGCTGCAGGCGGCGAAGGACACCCTGGTCGATCAGGTCCGGTCGTTGTGGAACCAGCGCCGGTTGAGGATGAGACTGCTTGTCTTGGACGAGCGGAGTCGGCCCACAGGCACCTCACGGACGCTGGATGTTGAATTTCGGATACGGTGGACCGCATCAATGGCGGGTGCTGGCTACGTGTTGTGTGTGTATCCAACGCCTAGTGACTTGCCCAACGTTCCGGGCCGCGCCGATCGACCGCCGTTTGTCATGTCTGCCGCCTTTGCGAGATCCGGCAGGATCGAGATGCACATCGCCGCCACCACGCCGCCTTGGACTTCCAGCCATGAGTTCGGCCACTGCATCGGCCTGCCGGACGAATACAACCACCCGGGCGTCGGTTATTTCAAGCCGGAGGGGCGGGAGGGTCTGCTGCTGCAGAGGCCAGATCCCTTCATTCCTCCTAATCGGCAGGGCAACGTTACCGCAGGCAGGCGCGATCCGGACCTCAGGACGGAGATGAGCACCAACCCCAACAGCAACCTGCTGCCCCGTCACCTATGGCCGACAGCGATTGAGGTCAGGAAGCTGCTCAACATGCATGCGAAAGGCGTTAGGTTCGGCGTAGACGTAGTCTTCTCAAGATAGTGGAGCCGCTGGTCATGAAGATAATGATCCCGTGCATGATCGCGCTCACCGCGTGCGGCTCCGCGGACGATAGATCTGGGAAAAACCGTGCCGCCGCTACCGCGGACGAAAGTGAATCACAACAGAACAAGGTCAGACCAGAAGCCTCCTCGCGATCCGTTGGCAGCCTGCCGGACAAATACGTCAAAGCCTTCGCGTGTGTTTTCGATCAAAATCCCATGGCTGCATTCGAGAAATATCACAGGACACCCGCAGGTCGCGCCGAGCGGGCGAGTGACCTGACCACGCTGCGATCACTCGGCTTTGACAAACGAGGCAGCGATGGCGACTTGCCCAGTCTGGGAGGTAAGATTGCCGCGCCATCCGGCCTCACCATCTTCGGGCTGCCCGTCCGCTCCCTGGAGCTGAACGGGATGATTGGGGATGCAAACGCGATGTACGTGACCACGTTTGCGAGGGGCATCACCGTCGCTCAGATTGTCGGGGCGGCAAGGCTGGAGATGGATCATGCCTCTTACCGGAGGTATAGAATACGCCATTACAGCAGGCGCGTCGGTGATAGCCCCCCCATCGATGTTTACCTGGACGACAGGGGCGGCAGTGATGCCAAGCTCGTATGTCAGGTTCAGTCCACTCCCGACTAGGCGGTGTTGCAACACTGCAGACGGCAGAGAAGTGAGATGAACAGATGGCCGAACGTGGGCAGGCGGCAAACGGCTCCGAGCGGCCGGGATTGAGTCGGGGCGGCCAAGATCGGCCGAGCCGCTCACGTTTAGAGTTTCGGACGCCGCGAGGCGTCGGAAAGTCGGCGGTGCCCGAACCCGCGGGCCCCGGGCGGTGGTCTATGGGAATTTCGGTTTCGGGCGGTGCTGGGCGACGGCGAGCGTGGCCGATAAGCGGACGGATCCGAGAGCGGACCGTCTGCTCCTGGGACGGCAATATGCCTGTCCAAATACGGGCCGTCCGATTTTGGCAGCTGTGAGTCTGCTTTTGTGCAGGCCGGGCGCGAGGTTGTCCGGTCCCCGGAGCGTGGTCGCGGGGGTGACGTGAAGCGAGCCGTGCCGGGTCACGACGCAGGGCTTCCGGGTGCGCTGACGGCGGCTGGCGGAGCGCGAGGCTGATATCGGCGCTCGAAAACCTCGATGATGATCATGTGGCCGCCGCAGCATGGGCACGGCGGGCGGGCATCTGGCGGTTCGGCGGGCGCCTCGTTGGCGTCTGGTAGTGCCACCCCGAGCAGTTGGCGGGCGCGCGCGAGATGGGCCTTACGGGTGGCGCCGGCGAGAAGGCCGTAATGGCGGATGCGATGGAACCCGCGCGGCAGGTCATGCATCAGAAAACGGCGGATGAACTCGTCGGCGGTGAGCGTCATGACCTGCTGGCGGTCGGCGCCGCTGCGGCGATAGTCCTTGTAGCGGAAGGTGACGCCCGCTCCGTCGAACCGGAGGAGCCGGCGGTTCGAGATGGCGACGCGGTGGGTGTAGCGCGCGAGATAGGCGAGCACGGCTTCCGGCCCGGCGAACGGCGGCTTGGCATAGACCACCCAGCGCTTCTTCCTGACCGGTGACAGGTGCCGCAGGAACGCGCGCCGCTCGGCGAGGGCTGCCGTGGCGCCGAAGAAGGCGAGCCTGCCGGCGTCGTGGAGCGCGATCAGCCGGAAGAGGAACAGGCGGCGGAACAGCGCGCCGAGCACGCGCACTGGCAGGAGGAAGGCAGGACGCGCGGCGACCCAGCGTTCGCCGTCGGGCGAGAGGCCGCCGCCCGGAACGATCATGTGGATGTGCGGATGGTGGGTGAGCGCCGATCCCCAGCTATGGAGCACGGCAGTGATGCCGATGCGGGCGCCGAGATGCTTCGGATCGGCGGCGATCGTCAGCATCGTCTCCGACGCAGTCTTGAACAGGAGGTCGTAGAGCAGCGCCTTGTTGTGGAAGGCGATGGCGCCGATCTCGGCGGGCAGTGTGAACACGACGTGGAAATAGCCGACCGGCAGCAGGTCGGCCTCGCGGGCCGCGAGCCAGGTGCGGGCGGCGGCGCCCTGGCACTTGGGGCAGTGCCGGTTGCGGCAACTGTTATAGGCGATCCGCCAGTGGCCGCAGTCGGTGCAGGCCTCGACGTGGCCGCCCAGCGCCGCGGTGCGACAATGTTCGACCGCCGACATGATCTTGAGCTGGTGCAGGCTCAGATGCCCGGCATGCGTGGCACGATAGGCGGGCCCAGCAGCGCGAAAGACGTCGGCGACCTCGAGTGAGGTACGCACCGGGCCTCAGCCGCTCGGTGCTTCCTTGTCCGGCGCCGCCAGTGCCAGCCGGTCGAGCGGACTGACCACCGCGCGCATCGTCTTCGTTGCCACCTGGGTATAGAAAGCGGTGGTGTTGAGCTTGGCATGACCGAGCAGCGCCTGGATGACGCGAATATCGACACCATCCTCGAGCAGGTGCGTGGCGAAGCTGTGCCGCAGGGTATGAGGACTGACGCGCTTGGTGATGTCGGCGGCCTCAGCGGCCTCGACGACGACCCGATAGAGCTGCCGCGTGCTGATCGGAAGGGTCGCGTTGCGGCCGGGGAAGAGCCAGCCATCGGCGTGCATGATGCCCTGCTGCCGTCCCGCCCGCCACCAGTCGCGCAGCAGCGTGAGCAGGCCTTCGGGCAGCATGGCGTTGCGATAGCGGCCGCCCTTGCCGCGCTCGACCCTGAGCAGCATGCGCTTGCTGTCGATGTCGCGCACCTTAAGTGCCGACACCTCGGCAACGCGCAGCCCCGCACCATAGGCGACCGACAGCGCCGCCTGGTGCTTGAGGCAAGCGGTCGCGTCGAGCAGCCGCCGCACCTCCTCGAGGGTCAGCACCACCGGGATCTTGCGGGCATGAGCAGTGCGAACCAGCTTGCGCGCGAGATCGGGGCGGTCGAGTGTGTGGGTGAAGAAGAACCGTAGCGCTGCGACGATGCTGTTCATCGTCGGCGCCGGGACACCGGCTTCCTGCTGCTCGATCTGGAACCGGCGCACATCCTCGGCGATCGCGGTGTGGGGCGAGCGCCCCAGCCACGTCGCGAACCGCCCGACATCGCGCAGATAGTTGCGCTGTGTCTCGTGGCTGAAGTGGCGCATGGTCATATCGTCGATCAGCCGCTGACGTAGCGGGCTGATCGCGCCGACCGGGACAAGGTCGTTCATCGTTCGACTCCTCAGGTTGAAGGAGTCGAAAGGGTCTGCCTGCCACGGGCGCCGCTCAATCCACGCGGCGCGCCTGCAATCCTGGCCTTACCTCACCGCCAGCGCCACTCCCGCGCAGCGGGTTCGTGCTGCGCCCACGATAGGACATTGACCCTATCACGAGCCTCGGTAAGGCTCGCACGCGATCCCATCGCTTTCGCCGTCCATGCCATCGCGGTAGCCGGGTGAGCCGCGATAAATTGGCGCGGCGCCAGCAGCGCGGGCCTCGTCGCAGTTGCGGTAGTAGACGGACTGCTCAACGGCTCTGACCTCGGCAGGCGCCTTTGTGACCGTTCGCCAATGGCCGGTTAGCTCAGGTGCGACGTTCCAGCTTATGATGCCCACCATCAGGCATCCTGCAAGTAGTTGAGCCGCGAAGCTCTCCGACTGCCGTGGGCGCCGACGCCTACCATACAGAGAACGTCCTTTCGCCCGTTCGGCCTTCCCGATCCTTGCGGCGGTTTGAGGTGGTGCCGGTTTTCTGGACAGGAGGCTAAGCTATCCCGGACGTGAGGGATGGACGGGAATGAAGACGACGCGGAAGCGGTATACGGGCGAGTTCAAGGCCAAGGTTGCGCTGGAGGCGATCCGGGGCGACCTGACGCTGGCGGAGCTGGCGGCCAAGCACGGCATTCACCCGACGATGATCGCGACATGGAAGCGGCAGGCGATTGAGGGCATGGCGGCGACCTTCTCGGGCGCGACCGAGGCGGCGAAGGCCGCGGGCGACACCGAGATCGAGAAGCTGCACGCCAAGATCGGTCAACTGGTGGTGGAGCGGGATTTTTTGTCGAAGGGGTTTGCGCGATGAATGTCGCGCGACGTCGGCAGATGATCGAGCGGGATCACGCCAGCCTGTCGCTCGCAGCGCAGTGCCGGCTGGTGTCGATCAGCCGGTCGTCGTTCTACTATGCGCCGGTGCCGGAGACGGCGGAGACGCTGGCGCTGATGACGGTGATCGACGCCTCGTTCCTGGATCATCCCTGGTACGGCAGCCGCCAGATGGCACGGCACCTGTGCCGCCTCGGCCATGCGGTCGGGCGTCGGCGGGTGCGGCGGCTGATGGCGAGGATGGGGCTTGCGCCCATCTACCAGCGCCCGCGGACGAGCGACCCGCACCCGGAGCATCGCATCTATCCGTACTTGCTGCGCGATCTGGAGATCACGCGGCCGGGTCACGTCTGGTGCGCCGACATCACCTACCTGCCGATGCGGCGCGGCTTCCTTTATCTGGTCGCGATCATGGACTGGGCGAGCCGGAAGGTGCTCGCCTGGCGGCTGTCGAACACGATGGACGCGGCGTTCTGCGTCGAGGCCTTGAAGGAAGCGCTGGCGCGCTTCGGCAGGCCCGAGATCTTTAATACGGATCAGGGCAGCCAGTTCACCAGCACCGACTTCACCGGCGTGCTACGCGATGCCGAGGTGCGGATCAGCATGGACGGGCGCGGCCGCTGGATGGACA
>NZ_JBIUCZ010000046.1:0-16697 GCF_047975845.1 Sphingomonas mangrovi
GATCCAGACGCGCGCTCCCCCCGCCAACCACCAACAGGTCCGCAAAGGACGCCGGCCTCGTCTGCTTGCGCATCTCATCTCTCCGATACCCAGCGAAGAGAATTACATCCCCAGCTTTATGCAAAGGTCCCGCGAAAGCTGGGATCTCAGGCGGGAAGGGCGGGACAGGAGCCGCGGGAGACCCCAGCTTTCGCTGGGGTGACGGCAATATGGGGTGACGCCGAGATGGGGTGACGGCAAAATGCGATGACGATCAGGGAAGAACCGTCAGCCGAACACCAGCGGTGCGGCCTGCTCCCACAGTTCGGGCGAGGCGGCGCAGAGCATGCCGCGGCGTGCATCGCCGACGCGGTACGGCGCACCGTCGGCGCGGGCGACGCGGCCGCCGGCCTCCTCCAGGAACAGCACGCCGGCGGCATGATCCCAGGGCAGCGTGCGCTGGAACAGGGCGAGGTCGTTTTCGCCCAGCACCAGCCGCGGATATTGCTCGGCGGCGCAGCGCGGGATGTCGACCAGCGTCAGCCGGCCCGCGACGCGGGTCGCGAGTGCGGCGCGATCGTCCTCCGACATGAAATAGGTCGCGAGCGCCGCCACCGGCTGCGCCGCGCCGGTGCCGCGTGCCCTCACTGGCGCGCCGTCGACGAAGGCGCCGCCGCCGCGCACCGCGTGGCACAGCCGCCCGGCGACCGGATCGTAGAGCCAGCCGGCTTGCGGCACGCCGTCCTCTACCAGCGCGATCATCATCCCGAACGGCGTGCGCCCCGCGGCGAAGTTGTTGGTGCCGTCGACCGGGTCGATCAGCCACAGACGCCCGCTGCCGACGGTATCGAGCAGCGTCGGGTCGGCGGCGCACGCCTCCTCGCCGACGACCCGCGCTCCGGCGTCGATCGCGGCGAGGCCGTGCGCCAGCTGCACCTCCGCCTCGCGGTCGGCGATCGTGACGAGGTCGTCCTTCGCCTTTTCCTCGATGTCGGCGGCGTCGAGGTGGCGGAACCGCGGCAGCACCACCTCCGCGGCGACCCGGCGCAGCAGTGCGCAGACCGCGTCGTGACGGGCGTCGGGCATCGGCTCAGCTCCGATAGTCGGCGTTGATCGAGATATAGCCGTGGGTCAGGTCGCAGGTCCAAACCGTCGCGCGGCCTTCGCCCAGCCCCAGGTCGACGCCGATCTCGACCGTCTGGCCCTTCAGATGCGCGGCGACCGGCGCCTCGTCATAGCCGGTAACTGCCAGCCCGTCGCGCGCCACCTGGGTGGTGCCGAAGCGGATCGCGAGCTTGTCGCGCTCGGCCGGCTCGCCCGCCTTGCCGACCGCCATGACTACGCGGCCCCAGTTGGCATCCTCGCCGGCGATCGCGGTCTTCACCAGTGGCGAGTTGGCGATGCTCATCGCGATGCGATGGGCGCTGCGGTCGCTTTCGGCGCCCTCCACTTCGATCTGGATGAACTTCGACGCGCCTTCGCCGTCGCGCACCACCTGCTGCGCAAGCGAGAGGCACACGTCGAACAGCGCGGCGGCGAAGGCGTCTGCACCGTCGCTGTCGGCGTCCGCCAGCGGCGCGTTGCCGGCCGTGCCGGTCGCGAATGCCAGCACCGTGTCGCTGGTCGAGGTGTCGCCGTCGACGGTGATGCACGAGAAGCTCTTGGCATTGGCCGCCCCCAGTGCCGACTGAAGGAAGGCGGGCTCGACCGCGGCGTCGGTGAAGACGAAGCCCAGCATCGTCGCCATGTCCGGCGCGATCATGCCCGATCCCTTGACGATGCCGACCAGCGTCACCGTTCGGCCGTCGACGATCGCGGTGGCGGTCGCGGCCTTGGCGAAGGTGTCGGTGGTCATGATCGTCTCGGCCGCGGCTTCCCAGCCGCACGGCTCGGCAACGAAGGCGGCGTCGAGCCCGGCCTCGGCCTTGTCGATCGGCAGCGGCACGCCGATCACGCCCGTCGAGGCGACGAACACGTCCGACGGCTGGCAGCCGAGGTGCGCGGCGGTGCGGGCGGCGACCGCCTCCACCGCCTCACGCCCGCGATGTCCGGTGAAGGCGTTGGAGTTGCCCGCGTTGACCACCAGCGCGCGTGCCTCGCCGAGCACCAGCGCCTTGCGGCACCATTCGACCTCGGGCGAGGGGCATTTGCTCTGCGTGAGCACGCCGGCGACCGAGGTGCCGGGCTCCAGCGTGACGAAGGTGAGGTCGCAGCGGTCCCACGCCTTGTAGCGCGCGCGGGCGACGCGCGGCGTCACGCCGGCGATCGCGGGCAGGGCGGGGAAGGCGGCGGGGGCGAGCGGGGAGCGGGTGGTGGACATGCCGCTTTCCATGCGTCCCAGCCGCCGGCGCGTCGAGCGATTTTGCGACGAAGCTCGCGCAACGGGCGCTCGCGCGGGCTTTCGGGTGGACGGATTGCCGCGCGGCCCTTATCTCAAGCGTTGCCCGGCGCTGTTGCGGCACGGGCCAGCTCTTCGCCGATGGATCGTCGCTTGCGTCTCCTGTTGTTCCTCTCCGCGCTGCTGACCGGCCTCACCGGGGCCCTGGTCGGCGCGACTCCGGTCGAGGCGCGGCAGGTCGAGCAGGTCGCCGGCCGCATCGCGGCGGAGACGGTGGCCGACGCCGCCGATCACGCGCCCCTCGTTCGCCACGCGCTGGCGACCCGCGGGGACCTGCGCTTTTCGCCGGTGCCGGCGCCTGCCGCCGCACCCCATGTCGACGTGCGTTCCAGGGTCGACAGCGCACTCGAATAGCGCGCGCCGCCCGCCTCACGCGGGCGCCCCAAGTGATTTCGCCGCGCCGCCAAGGCGCGCCCTCTGATGCCGCGCATCGTCCGCGGCGCTACCCTTCATGAAGGAACAGCCATGTTCGGCGGCCTTGCCAAGTCCCTCTTCGGTTCTTCCAACGATCGTTACGTCAAGTCGCTCGGCACCATCGTCGGGCGCATCGCCGGCTATGAGGCCGAGGTCCAGGCGATGGACGACGCCAGCCTGTCGCAGCAGACCGCCCGCTTCCGCGAGCGGCTGGCGAACGGCGAAAAGCTCGACGACCTGCTCCCCGAGGCGTTCGCGACCGTGCGCGAAGCGTCGAAGCGCGTGCTGGGCATGCGCCACTTCGACGTGCAGATGATCGGCGGCATCGTCCTCCACCGCGGCGAGATCGCCGAGATGCGCACCGGCGAGGGCAAGACGCTGGTGGCGACGCTCGCCACCTATCTCAACGCGCTGCCGGGGAATGGCGTCCACGTCATCACCGTCAACGACTATCTGGCGCGGCGTGACGCCGAGCAGATGGGGCGGATCTACGGCTTCCTGGGGCTCACCACCGGGGTGATCGTCCCCAACGTGTCCGACGGCGAGCGCCGCGCCGCCTATGCCGCCGACATCACCTACGGCACGAACAACGAGTTCGGCTTCGACTATCTGCGCGACAACATGAAGTACGATCGCGAATCGATGGTCCAGCGGCCGTTCGCCTTCGCGATCGTCGACGAGGTCGACTCGATCCTGATCGACGAGGCGCGCACGCCGCTGATCATCTCCGGCCCGACCGACGACAAGTCGGAGCTCTACATCTCGGTCGACGCGATCGTGAAGCAGCTCGACGATGCCGACTACGAGAAGGACGAGAAGCAGAAGAGCGTCACGCTCACCGAGGACGGCACCGAAAAGGCCGAGCGGCTGCTCGAGGCGGCCGGGCTGCTCCAGGGCGCAAACCTCTACGACTTCGAGAACACCCAGGTCGTCCACCACCTCAACCAGGCGCTGCGCGCGAACAAGATGTTCCGCCGCGACGTCGACTATCTGGTCAAGGACGGCAAGGTCGTCATCATCGACGAGTTCACCGGCCGCATGATGGACGGCCGCCGCTGGTCGGACGGCCTCCACCAGGCCGCCGAGGCCAAGGAAGGCGTGACGATCGAGCCGGAGAACCAGACGCTCGCCTCGATCACCTTCCAAAACTATTTCCGCATGTATCCCAAGCTGTCGGGCATGACCGGCACGGCGGCGACCGAAGCGGCCGAGTTCTACGACATCTACAAGATGAACGTCGTCTCGATCCCGACGAACGTGCCGGTGCAGCGCGTCGACGAGGAGGACGAGTTCTACAAGACCACCCAGGACAAGTTCCTGGCGATCGCGCGCAAGATCCGCGAGCATGCCGAGCGTGGCCAACCGGTGCTGGTCGGCACCGTCTCGATCGAGAAGTCGGAGATGCTGTCCGAGTTCCTCACCCAGGAGAAGGTGCCGCACAAGGTTCTCAACGCCCGCTATCACGAGATGGAAGCGCACATCGTTGCCCAGGCCGGTCGGCTGGGGGCGGTGACGATCGCCACCAACATGGCGGGCCGCGGCACCGACATCCAGCTGGGCGGCAACCTGGAGTTCCGGATGCTCGACGAGCATCCCGAACTGGAAGAGGGCACGCCCGAATACACTGAAGCGGCCGAGCGCATCCGCGCCGAGATCGTCGCCGAGAAGCAGGCGGTGCTCGGCGCCGGCGGCCTGTTCGTGCTCGGCACCGAGCGGCACGAGAGTCGGCGCATCGACAACCAGCTGCGCGGCCGCTCGGGCCGTCAGGGCGATCCGGGCCTGTCGCGTTTCTACCTGAGCCTGGACGACGATCTGCTGCGCATCTTCGGGCCGGACACGCTGTTCGCCAAGATGATGCGCTCCAACATCGCCGACGGCGAGGCGATCGGCTCCAAGTGGCTGTCGAAGGCGATCGAGACCGCCCAGAAGAAGGTCGAGGCGCGCAACTACGACGTGCGCAAGCAGGTCGTCGAGTACGACGACGTGATGAACGACCAGCGCAAGGTCATCTATGAGCAGCGCGCCGACATCATGGATGCCGACACCGTCGGCGACGTCGTCACCGACATGCGTACCGAGACGGTCAACGCCATCGTCGGGGAGGCGGTGCCGCCCAACTCCTATCCGGAGCAGTGGAACGCCGCCGGCCTGACCGAGCGTGCCGCCGAGGTGCTGGGCGTCGACGCGCCGGTGGCGCAGTGGATCGCCGAGGAAGACGGGCTGGAGCCCGAGACGCTGGAGGAGCGCATCCGCGGCCTGGCCGACGAACTGGTCGCCTCCAAGTCGGCCGAACTGGAGCCGAGCGCCTGGACGCAGATCGAGAAGTCGATCCTGCTCCAGAACCTCGATCACCACTGGAAGGAGCATCTGGCGATGCTCGACGCGTTGCGTGCGGTGATCCACCTGCGCGCTTATGCGCAGAAGACCCCGATCAACGAGTATAAGCAGGAGGCGTTCGCGCTGTTCGAGCGGATGCTGGGCAGCATCCGCGAGGACGTGACCCGGACGCTGGCGGTAGCCAACTTCAACTTCGCCCCGCCGCCGCTTCCCGAGCTGCCCGACTTCCTCACCACCCATATCGACCCGCTGACCGGCGACGACGACACCTGGGACGACGATGCCGGCACCGGCTATCTGACCACCCGCCTGCCGCCGATGCAGATGCCGCAGCCCGAGCCCGAGGCGCTGGGCGAAGACCCCGCCGAATGGGCGGGCCGCGTCAGCCGCAACGCGCCGTGCCCGTGCGGATCGGGCCGCAAGTACAAGCACTGCCACGGCCAGCTGTAGAGTTGTGATGGGGAGGCGGTTTCCTCCCTTTATCGTCATGCCAGCGGAGGCTGGCATCCATTGCCGCAGCCGTTGTGAGGCTCATGCGCGGAGCGGCAATGGATCCTGACTTCCGTCAAGATGACGAGTGTCGCAAACACGAAAAGGGGTCGCTGCCGGTGGGCAGCGACCCCTTTCTCTTTGGCCGAACGCTCAGCGCGTCTCGGGCATCTGCACGCGCGGGCCGAGGTTCTCGATCACCGCCCGCGCGTCGAAGGCGCGGACGTTGTCGCCGGGCTTGGGGCCGCGGCCGACGACGATCTCCGCGATCGCCTCGTACTTGTCGACGGTGCGGATGTCGTTGTTGAAGAACGGATCGCCGTAGTACGGGCTCCAGCTGCGCCAGCCGAAGCGCGGGCCGTGATAGCGCCAGTACGGGCTCCACGCGCCGAACCCGCCGAAGCCGCCGCCCCAATAGGGATCGGGCGTCGAATAGGTGCGGGTGCGCCGCTCGGTATCGCGGTCGACCAGGATGAAGTGATCGAAGCCGCGCTCGACGGTGAGCTGCGCCGCGCGGAACAGCAGATAACGTTCGACGGTCTCGCGCGACGTGAGCGTGTTGCCTGCGAAGCTGATCTGGAAGCGGTTCGGCTCGATCTGCTCGTCCGAATAGCCGGCGCGCGAGAAGCCGCTGCCGGTCGCCGGGCGATACGGGGTGGGGGTGGCGCAGGCGGCAAGCACCAGCGCGCCGACGACCGCAGTGCCGAGCCCGGCGAGGCGCTTGCGATCGAATTTGGATGACAGCATCGGGTTTCTCCACTGCCGCCCTTCGGCCCGACGAACGGGTGGCGGCGCAACCTGAGGAACGATCGTCGGGGCCTTCGGGTTCTTTTGACCCTGTGCGACCAGTTGTGCAACTTCGCAGCTTAGCCGTTGCTGAACGAGGACGGCAGCGGCGTTCGAAAAGGATGGAAGCACAAGGGCTTAGCAGTTGGCATAACGCGCCGGCCGCCAGCGCGATCCATCGAGCTTCCGTACAACGCGGACGATCCGAAGCGCCGCAGCGGCGAGGAGAGGCGGACGATGCTTTCGGCGACGCGTCGGCGGCTGCCTGCCCGTTCGATAGGCCCGCGAAGATGCAGCGATGTCTGAAGGTCCGTGGCTCCCCGGGCCTGATTCGAACAGGCGACCGATCGATTAACAGTCGATTGCTCTACCGCTGAGCTACCGGGGAACGCTTCGGAGGCGCGCCTATAGCAGCGGGTTTTCGGATCTGGCAAGCGCCCCGTCCGGCTTTTTTGCAGATTTCGCCCAAGCTGCTGTCAGGGCACGGAAAACTTGTCGGAATCCGTGTCGGTCAGGCGATGAACTGCTCCATCGTGATTCGATCGTCGAGTGCGTGCTCGGGGTCGAACAGCAGCGTCAGGTCGCGCATGCGGTCGATCTCCACCTCGACCCGCGCGACGTCGCGCACCTCGCGCTGGTCGGCGACGGCGCTGACCGGGCGCTTGTCGGACTCCAGGATGCGCAGCGCGATGCGGGCGCGGTCGGGCAAGATGGCGCCGCGCCAGCGGCGGGGACGGAACGGGCTGATCGGGGTGAGCGCCAGCATGCCGGAGCCGAGCGGCAGGATCGGGCCATTGGCGGAGAGGTTGTAGGCGGTCGAGCCGGCCGGCGTCGCGGCGAGGATGCCGTCGCACACCAGCTCGGGCATCACGACGCGATCGTTGACGCTGACCTCGACCTTCGCCGCCTGCCGCGTCTCGCGCAGCAGCGACACCTCGTTGATCGCGGGCAGCCGCCGCACCTCGCCATCGATCGTCTCGGCGATCATTTCGAGCGGGGAGACCTTGAACGGCTTGGTGCGGGCGAGCCGCTCCTCCAGCCCGCCCAGATGCCATTCGTTCATCAGGAAGCCGACGGTGCCCAGGTTCATCCCGAACACGGGGATGCTCGACCGCCGCTCGAGCAGCTGATGGAGCACCTGCAGCAGGAAACCGTCGCCGCCCAGCGCGACGACCAGCTCGGCCTCGTCCAGACCGGTCCAGTCGTAGCGCTCGCGCAGCTCGTGCTCCGCGGCCTGAGCGGCCGGCGTCGGCGAGGCGAGCAGCGCGCGGCGCAGCGTCGCGCTCATCCGCCGGTCACGCTCATGTGCCGCGCCACCGCAGGGGCGGCGCCGGGCGCGATGCGGAAGTCGTGACGGGCGGGCTTGCGCGTCATCGCCGTCTCGATCGCGGCATCGACCGCCGCCGGCCCGCCGTTGCGCAGTGCCGCGCGCAGGTCGACATGCTCGTCGCGGCCGAGGCAGAGGTAGAGCAGTCCTTCGGTCGTCAGTCGCACGCGGTTGCACCCGTCGCAGAAATTGGCCGTCAGCGGCGAGATCAGCCCCAGCCGGGTGCCGCTGTCCCCGACCCGCCAATAGCGCGCCGGCCCGGCGGTGCGAAACCCGTCGCGCACGAGGGCGAAACGCGCCGACAGCGCCTCGAACACCTGCGGCAGCGGCAGGAAGCGGTCGGTACGGTCCTCGTCGATCGCGCCGAGCGGCATCGTCTCGATCAGCGACAGGTCGAAACCCTGTTCGACGCACCAGTCTAGCATCGGCGCGATCTCGTGCTCGTTGAGCCCCTTGAGAGCGACCATGTTGATCTTGATCGCGATCCCGGCGTCCCGCGCTGCCGCGATCCCGTCCAGCACGCGGTCGAGATCGCCGGTGCGGGTGATGTGGCGGAAGGTGTCGGGGTCCAGGCTGTCGAGGCTGACGTTGATCCGGCGGATGCCGGCGGCGGCAAGCGCCCCGGCATGGCGCGCGAGCCGCGTCGCGTTGGTCGTCATGGTGAGCTCGTCGAGCCCACGGGCGAGCCGCGTGCCCAGCCGCTCGGCGAGCGCGACGGTGTCGCCGCGCATCAGCGGCTCGCCCCCCGACAGACGGATCTTGTGCACCCCGCGCGCGATGAAGCACTCGGCGATCGTCGCGATCTCATCGAGCGACATCAGCCGCTCGCGCGGCAGGAACTGCATCGTCTCCGCCATGCAATAGCGGCAGCGCAGGTCGCAGCGATCGGTCACCGAGATACGGAGATAGCGGATGGCGCGGCCGTGCGCGTCGATCAGGGGGGAGGCGCTCGGCATCCCCTCTGAGCTAGGGGCTGGCACCGCGCCAAACAAGAGCGTGGCGGATTGGCGAAGCGGCGTCGCCCCGCTAGGCTGCGGTCATGGGGCAGATGGGCATCGTCGCGCGGGAGCAGGGGATCGCGAACCCGATGCTGTTCCTGCTTTCCTTTCGCCAGCGCGACGAGCTTTCGACGCTCTATGCGCAGGCGGGCTGGCAGGTGGTCGCGGCGAGGCGCCGCGACGCGGCGGCACAGCGCTTCCGCACCAGCGGCGCGCAGATCGCGATCGTCGACGCGCGCGGCGCGATCGACGACGGCCTCGCCGCGGTTTCCGACCTCGCCGGGGCGGTTACCGAGGCACCGGGGGCGCTGCTCGCGCTGCTGTCGAAGGGTGACGCCCACCGGCTCGACGACTTCCTCGCCGCCGGCGCTACCCACTTTCTCGTCAGCCCGATGACCGAGATCGAGCTCGGCCAGGCGGTGCGCTTCGCACTGCGCCACGTCGAGCGGCTCGGCGGCGGCTGGCGCGACGGCGAGACTGCGGGTGCGCTCGCCTGGTGCTACGACGCCGGGACGCGCGCGAACCGGCTGTCGCCCGGTCTGGCGGCGATGCTGCGCCTGGACGAGGCGCCGCCCACCCGCGCGCTGCTGGCGGCTTTGCCCCGCCCGGCGCGGACGAGCGTGCGCGCGGCGCTGCGCGGGCTCGACGCCAGCCGGCCGGCGGTGGCGTTCGCGCACACGGTGCCGGGGCTGGGACGGGTGGTGGTCCACCTCCAGCGGGGGCCGCAAACCGGACGGCTGCACGGGCTGGTCGAGCGGCTGGTCGCCGACGAGGGGGCCGCAGGCAGTGCGGCGCCGGAGGTCCACGATCTGGCCGGCGCGACCGCCTGGATCGAGCGGCGGCTGGGCGAGGGGCGGCCGGTGGCGCTGTCGCTGGTCGCGCTCGGCGGCGTGGAGGCGATCAACCGCGACCTGGGGCGCGAGGCCGGCGACTGGCTGCTGCGGGCGGCGCTCGGCCGGATCGGTGCGGCGGTGGGCGAGCCGCTCGGCAGGCGCGCGGTGGTGGCGCGGGCGGAAGGGGCGGAGTTCCTCGTCGCGACCGCGGGTGCCGAAGCGGCGCAGGTGCAGCGCGTCGACGCGGCGGTCCGCCAGGCGCTCGACCGGCCGTTCGTCGCCGGCGAGCAGGTCGCGCGGCTGTCGACGCGGATCGGCCATGTCGAGGCGGAGGCCGGAGAGACCGCGACGCAGCTGATCCAGCGCGCGCGATCGGCGATCGATCTTGCGGACGGCGAGCGCCGCCGGCGCCAGGACCTCGACGACCTCGCGCGCGAGATTCCGCGCGCGATCGAGCAGGACGAGGTCGAGATCCTGTTCCAGCCGCAGGTCGCGGTCGGCGGGGGCGCGATCGTCGGCGTCGAGGCGCTCGCGCGCTGGCGCCATCCCGAGCGCGGTGAGATCGGCGCCGAGCCGCTGTTCGCCGCCGCCGAGCGCGCCGGATTGACGGTGGCGCTGTCCGAGCATGTCCAGCGCTGCGCGCTCGGCCGTGCCGCGCGCTGGCCGGCGAGCCTCGCGAAGCTGCGGCTGTCGGTCAACGTCACCGCAGAGGACGTCGCCCGCCCGGCCTTCGCCGACCTGCTGCTCGGGCGCATCGACGCGAGCGGCTTCCCGCGCGGGCGGCTGACGATCGAGATCACCGAAGGCGGGCTGATCGAGGATCTGGGCGAGGCGGCGCGGCTGCTCGCCGAACTGCGCACCGGCGGCTGCCGCGTTGCGATTGACGATTTCGGCACCGGCTATTCAAGCCTCGCCTATCTGAAGGCGCTGCCGCTCGACTATCTCAAGATCGACAAGCGCCTGACCCAGGACATCACCGGCTCGCCACGCGACCGGGTGGTGGTGCGCGGCGTGATCGACATGGCCCGCTCGCTGGGGCTCGCGGTGATCGCCGAAGGGGTGGAAACCGAGGAACAGCTCGACCTGCTGGCGAAGGAAGGCTGCCAGTTCTACCAGGGCTATCTCTGCGCGGGGGCGTTGGCGATCGATGCACTGGAGGCCGTCGTGGCGGGGCGTTGAAGGGCGGGCGCGTGCGGCAGCGGTCATGACGAATTCGGCAACAAGAAGCGGGACGCACGCGAAGACAGAGTCTCCTACCGGATCGGCTCCATCGGAGGAGCCGAAGTATGAGGCTGTTGGATGGCAAGGTGGCGATCATAACCGGCGCCAGCTCGGGGATCGGGAGGGCGGCCGCAGCCCTGTTTTCCGGACACGGCGCGTCCCTGGTTCTGGTCGCCCGGCGACAAGGGCCGCTGGACTTGGCCGTCGAAGCGATTGAAGACCAAGGTGCACGGGCGATCGCGATCGTCGGAGACGTCACCGAACAGCGAACCCACCAGGAAGCAGTCGCTGCCGCACGCGCGACGTACGGCGGTCTGCACATCGGTTTCAACAATGCCGGGCAGGTCGGGGCCATCAAGCCCCTCGCCGAGATCGAGCCTCAGCACTGGTCCCAAGTCCTGTCCGTGAACTTGACCGCCGCCTTTCTGGGCGCGCGGGCACAGATTCCGGCGATGCTGGAGCAGGGCGGCGGCGCACTCGTCTTCACAGGGAGCTTCGTGGGCAACAGTGTGGGGCTGCCGGGCATGGGGGCGTACGGGGCCGCCAAGTCCGCGGCATCGCTGCCGACTACGGTGCAAAAAATATTCGCGCGAACGCCCTCCTGCCTGGCGGCACCGCGACCGAGATGGCGGGCGATGCTGCCCAGCGCGAATGGGCTGCCGGTCTTCACGCCATGAAGCGGATCGCTCGGCCCGAGGAAATCGCGCAGGCAGCGCTGTTCCTCGCCAGCGACATGGCGAGCTTCGTCACGGGATCGGCCCTCTGGGCTGATGGCGGCAATGCGGCAGTGAAACTGTAAGCACCCTCGACGATCGGCAGCCTCCGAGAGGAGCCGTCCGGACGCTGCCGGTCCGCAGACCATTTCGCGGTGCTCTTATCGAGCAACACCCCAGCGTCATCCTGCCGCCGCGTGCGGCGCTTATTTCGCCTGCTGCGCCTGATAGCGTTCGATCGCCTCGGACCGGCGCAGGATGCGCGCCATTGGGTCGAGCACGACGTGCGCGTCCGCCGGTACGGCAAGGCTGCCGGTGCCCTCCTGCATCGGCACCGTCACGACCCGGCCGTCCACCTGCACCTCCACCGGCATCGGGAAGGGGCGGTCGTTCGGCGTTTTCCAGCGCAGCGTGAGGCGGTCGCCCTCTCGTGTCTCGACCAGCTCGGGCAGCGCCGCCTCGTGCAGGTAGACGCCGAAGAACCAGCCGAGATCCCGGCCAGCCGCTTGCGCCGCCAGCTTCTCGAACTCGGCCGTGGTCGCGAAGCGCGGGGCAAAATTGCCGGGGCGGGGATCGGGGCGGCCGTAGACCAGCCGGCGGGTGGCGTCGAAGAAGGCCGCGTCGCCGATCAGGTTGCGCAGGGTGTGGAGCACCCACGCGCCCTTGAAATAGATGTCGGCGCCCGGACCGCCCTTGCCGTCCTCGTAGACGTCCTCGCTGGTCTGCGACCGGCCGGAGACGATCGGCGCCTTGTTGAGGATGCGCAGCCGCTGCTCGGCCATCATCGCAGCATAGCGCGCCTCGCCCTCGCGCCAGCGGCCGTAGAGCGGCTGCATATACTGGCCGAAGCCCTCGTGCAGCCAGAAGTCGTCCCAGTCGGCGGCGGTCATCTGGTTGCCGAACCATTCGTGGCTCAGCTCGTGCTGGAACAGCCAGTCGAACCCCTCGGGCGCCTGCTTGTAGCCGTTGCCATAGGCGTTGATGGTCTGGTGCTCCATGCCCATGTGCGGCGTCTCGACCACGCCCAGCTTCTCGGCGCCGAAGGGGAAGGGGCCGATCAGCGTCTCGAAGAAGTCGAGCGTCGGCGCGAACTCGGCGAACAGTCGCTTCGCCTGCGCTTCCTTGCCCGGCAGGTACCAATAGTGCAGCGGCACGGCATTGCCGAAGCGGCTGGCGTAGCTGCCCGACAGCTCGGCATAGGGACCGACATTAAGCGCGACGTCGTACGGGTTGATCGCCCGCGCCCGCCAGTTCCAGGTGGTGCGGCCGTCGCGATGGCGGTCGACGCCCAGCAGCACGCCGTTCGACGGCGCCTTCAGCCCCTTGGGCACGGTGATATGCAGCGTGACGACGGCGGCCTCGCCCTGCGGGAAGTCGAGGCACGGCCAGAACAGGTCGCAGCCATAGCCCTGCGCAGTGGTGGCGATCCACGGCGATCCATCGGGCGCCTGCGACCAGACGATGCCGTCGTCCCACGGCGCGCGCACCGCGACGTGCGGCGTCCCGGCGTATTCGATGCGCAGCATGGCGGTGGCACCGGCGGCGATCGGCTGTCCGGGGGTGACCGTCAGCACGCCGTCGACGTGGCTCCAGGCGGTGCGCGGCAGGCGCCTGCCGTCGAGCGCGACCGAGGAGACCGGCAGGTTGGTGTCGAGATCGATCGGCAGCCGCGATGCCGGCGCCAGCGTACGCAGCGTCAGCGTCGCCACGCCGGACAGCTGCTGGCGCGTCGGCAGCACCTCGATCGCCAGGTCGGCGGCGTCGAGCCGCAGCGCCGCGCGCTCGGGGCTCAGCGGCCCGCCCGAACGCTGGGTCTGCGCGCCGATCGGCGGCATGCCGCGCTCGATCGGCAGGCGCTTCGCCTGGGGATGGCCGGATGCGGCAACCGGCAGGAGCAGGGGCAGGGCGAACGCGGCGAGCTTCAGCATCGCGGCTTCATGGGCGACCCGTCCGCGCTCCACAAGCGAGCCGCGCCGCCGCGCGCGACGATGCGGGGCGATTGATGCCGCCGCGCCACATCCCCATATATGGCGAAAGGGCGCCGGCGTTCGGCGCTGCCGGAGTTTGCATGACCAAATCCTATCCCGTTCTGCCGCTGCGTGACATCGTCGTGTTCCCGCACATGATCGTCCCGCTGTTCGTCGGTCGCGACAAGTCGGTCGCGGCGCTGGAATCGGCGATGGCGGCCGACAAGGAGATCTTCCTGGTCGCACAGCTCGATCCCGCCGAGGACGATCCTAGCCGCGACGACCTCTACGACATGGGCGTCACCGCCGAGGTGCTGCAACTGCTGAAGCTGCCGGACGGCACGGTGCGCGTGCTGGTGTCGGGCAAGGCGCGCGCCTCGCTCGAGACGCTGGAGGAGAGCGGCGGATTCCTCACCGCCACCGTCGCCGCGGTCGAGGACGGCGAGGCCGAGGGGGCCGAGGTCCAGGCGCTGATGCGCTCGGTGGTCGACCAGTTCGAGAACTACGCCAAGCTCAACCGCAAGCTGCCGGCGGAGACCGCGGGCCAGCTCGGCGAGCTCGAGGACGCCGCGCGCCTCGCCGACGCGGTCGCGGGCAACATCGCGGTCAAGGTCGCCGACAAGCAGACGCTGCTGGTCGAGGCCGATCCGGTCAAGCGGCTGGAAATGGTGTTCGCCTTCATGGAAGGCGAACTGGGCGTGCTCCAGGTCGAGAAGAAGATCCGCAGCCGCGTCAAGCGGCAGATGGAGAAGACCCAGCGCGAATATTACCTCAACGAGCAGCTGAAGGCGATCCAGCGCGAACTCGGCAACGAGGGCGAGGAAGGCGAGGGCGACGAGATCGCCGACCTGACCCAGAAGATCGCGACGCTCAAGCTGTCGAAGGAAGCGCGTACCAAGGCGACCGCCGAGCTCAAGAAGCTCAAGACGATGGCGCCGATGTCGGCCGAGGCGACCGTCGTGCGCAACTATCTCGACGTGCTGCTGGGGCTGCCGTGGGGCAAGCGTTCCAAGCTCAAGAAGGACCTGCCGACCGCACAGTCTGTGCTCGACCAGGACCATTATGCGCTGGAAAAGGTGAAGGACCGGATCGTCGAATATCTTGCGGTCCAGGCGCGCACCAACAAGCTCAAGGGACCGATCCTGTGCCTCGTCGGCCCTCCCGGCGTCGGCAAGACCTCGCTCGGCAAGTCAATCGCCAAGGCGACGGGGCGCGAGTTCATTCGCCAGTCGCTGGGCGGCGTGCGGGACGAGGCCGAGATCCGCGGCCACCGGCGCACCTATATCGGCTCGCTGCCGGGCAAGATCGTCACCAACCTGCGCAAGGCAGGGGCGAGCAATCCGCTTTTCCTGCTCGACGAGATCGACAAGCTCGGCCAGGATTTCCGCGGTGATCCCGCCTCGGCGCTGCTGGAAGTGCTCGATCCGGAGCAGAACGCCAAGTTCAACGACCATTATCTGGAGATCGACATCGATCTTTCGGACGTGATGTTCGTGTGCACGGCCAACACGCTCAATCTGCCGCAGCCGTTGCTCGACCGCATGGAGATCATCCGGCTGGAGGGCTATACCGAGGACGAGAAGGTCGAGATCGCCGAGCGCCACCTGATCGCCAAGCAGATCGACGCACACGGGCTGAAGGAGGGCGAGTTCGCGCTCACCAACGAGGGCCTGCGCGACCTGATCCGCTACTACACCCGCGAGGCCGGCGTCCGCACGCTGGAGCGCGAGATCGCCAAGCTCGCGCGCAAGGCGCTGCGCCGAATCCTGGAGGGTAAGGCCGAGAGCGTCACGGTGACGCCGGAGAACCTCCACGAGTTCGCGGGCGTGCGGAAATATCGCTTCGGCGTCGGCGAGGAGGAGCACCAGATCGGTGCCGTGACCGGTCTCGCCTGGACCGAGGTGGGCGGCGAGCTGCTGACGATCGAGTCGGTCACCGTGCCGGGCAAGGGCGCGATCAAGACGACCGGCAAGCTGGGCGACGTGATGAAGGAATCGGTCGAGGCGGCGATGAGCTTCGTCAAGGCGCGCGCCCCGACCTATGGCATCAAGCCCAGCCTGTTCCACCGCAAGGACGTCCACGTCCACCTGCCCGAGGGCGCGGTGCCCAAGGACGGGCCGTCGGCCGGCATCGGCCTGGTTACTTCGATCGTCTCGACGCTTACGGGCGTGCCGGTGCGGCGCGAGGTGGCGATGACCGGCGAGGTGACGCTGCGCGGCCGCGTGCTGCCGATCGGCGGGCTCAAGGAAAAGCTGCTGGCGGCGATGCGCGGCGGCATCACCACCGTGCTGATCCCGCAGGAGAACGAGAAGGATCTGGCCGAGATTCCCGGCAACATTCGCGAGGGGCTGGAGATCGTGCCGGTCTCCCACGTCGATGAAGTGCTGCGGCTGGCACTCACCGGCCCGCTGGAGGCGATCGACTGGACCGATGCGGACGAACTCGCCGTGCAGCCGCCGGCGGCGGTGCCGGGCATCGGCGAGGTGCGCCACCACTGATCTGAGGCCCGGGACGTTCCGAACCCGCGGGATCGTCGGGCGTAATTCGATCCGCAGCGGGATGGCGGGAGCGCCGCTTTCCCCACTGCCGGTGCGGTCGAACGGCGCGCCGGCGGGGTGGTGTGCGGGCGATTTGCTTTGACAGCGCGGGGGAGAGGCGCATTACTGGCCCGGCTGCCGGGGGGCGGTTCGGCCGATGTCGTCGCGTGCTGCTCCCAGAACGACAACAAGGGGTTTCAAGGAATGAACAAGCAGGAGCTGATTGGTCAGGTCGCCGATCTTTCGGGGCTGGGCCGCGGTGATGCGGTCAAGGCGGTCGAGGCGGTGTTCGAATCGATCTCCGCCGCGCTCAAGAAGGGCGACGAGGTTCGCCTGGTCGGCTTCGGCACCTTCTCGGTCAGCAAGCGCAAGGCGTCGACCGGTCGCAACCCGCGCACCGGCGAGCCGATGACGATCAAGGCGTCGTCGCAGCCCAAGTTCAAGGCCGGCAAGGGCCTGAAGGACTCGGTCAACTGATCGACCTTGCGGGTTTTTGGGCGAGGGGGCTGGACAGCCCGGTTTCCACCGCCTAAAGGCCCGCTTCCCGGTTTCGCCGCAAGGCGCACGGGCGCGTAGCTCAGTGGTAGAGCACTGTGTTCACACCGCAGGGGTCGCTGGTTCAATCCCAGCCGCGCCCACCAGGACAAGTCATTGTTATCCGGTCATTTTTAGCACTCCGCTGGAGTGGCCGGATAACG
>NZ_JBIUCZ010000047.1:0-16387 GCF_047975845.1 Sphingomonas mangrovi
ACAGGTCCGCAAAGGACGCCGGCCTCGTCTGCTTGCGCATCTCATCTCTCCGATACCCAGCGAAGAGAATTACATCCCCAGCTTTATGCAAAGGTCCCGCGAAGGCTGGGGTCTCCCGCCGCGGGGGTGCCCTCGCTGAGTCCGTCCCTGCGGCATGAGATGCCAGCCTGCGCTGGCATGACGTGGGGCCTCAGTCGGCCTTCTTCAGGTGCCGGCGGCCGAGCAGTTCGGCGATCTGCACCGCATTGAGCGCCGCGCCCTTGCGCAGGTTGTCGCTGACGCACCACAGCGCCAGACCGTTGTCGACGGTCGAATCCTCGCGCACGCGGCTGATGTAGGTCGCGAACTCGCCGACGCATTCGACCGGCGTGATGTAGCCGCCGTCCTCACGCTTATCGACCAGCATCACGCCAGGCGCCTCGCGCAGGATGTTCTGCGCTTTCTCGGCCGAGATCTCGTTCTCGAACTCGATGTTGATCGCCTCCGAATGGCCGACGAACACCGGCACGCGGACGCAGGTCGCCACCACCTTGATCTTGGAATCGAGGATCTTCTTGGTCTCGACCACCATCTTCCACTCTTCCTTGGTCGATCCGTCGTCCAGGAAGCTGTCGATGTGCGGGATCACGTTGAATGCGATCTGCTTGGTGAACTTTTTCGCCTCGGCCGAATCGCCCACGAAGATGTTGCGGCTCTGCTCGAACAGCTCGTCCATCCCTGCCTTGCCCGCGCCGGACACCGACTGGTAGGTCGCGACGACCACGCGCTTGATCTTGGCGGCATCGTGCAGCGGCTTGAGCGCGACGACCATCTGCGCGGTCGAGCAATTGGGGTTGGCGATGATGTTCTTGGCGCGATAGCCGTCGATCGCCTCCGGGTTCACCTCCGGCACGATCAGCGGCACGTCCGGGTCCATGCGGTAGTGCGACGAATTGTCGATCACCGTGCAGCCGGCGGCGGCGAACTTGGGCGCATAGACCTTGGTCGCGTCCGATCCGATCGCGAACAGCGCCATGTCCCAGCCGGCGGGATCGAAATGCTCGATGTTCTGGATCTTGTACTGCTTGCCGGTCTCACCGAAGTCGACGGTGTCGCCCACCGAGCGCGACGAGGCGAGCACCGCCAGATCGTCGATCGGAAACTCGCGCTCCGCCAGGATGTTGAGCATTTCCCGCCCGACATTGCCCGTCGCCCCCGCGACCACCACCCGATAGCCCATCACTCACTCCACTCGCATCGTTCGCCGCGGCGCTAGACCTTCTCCAGCGCCGCGGCAACCACGCGTTACTTTGCTGCCGCGTCCTGCGGCTTTGGCGCAACAACGTTGCGGTCGAGGAAGGCCAGGATCGTCTTCCACAGATGTTCGCTTACCCCCGGACCGCCGACGCGGTGGGTGTTGCCGGGGTAGAACATCATCTCGAAAGGCGTCGCCGTGCGCTGCATTTCGGCGGCGAACAGCGTCGAATTGTCGAGGAAGACGTTGTCATCGGCCATGCCGTGGATCAGCAGCAACGGATCCTGGATCTTCGACGCCTCGGTCACCACGCCCGACGACGCATAGCTCTGCGGATCGGTGCGCGGATCGCCCAGATAGCGCTCGGTATAATGGGTGTCGTAGAGCGCCCAGTCGGTGACCGGTGCCCCGGACACGCCCGCCGCGTACACGCCCGGCGTCTTCTCCAGCATCTTGAGCGTCAGATAGCCGCCGTAGGACCAGCCGTAGGTCGCGATCTTGTCCCCGGCGACGAACGGCAGCGTCTTGAGATACTCGGCGCCTGCCAGCTGATCCTCGACCTCGACCGAGCCCATCGCATGATAGAGCTGGTTCTCGAACGCCGTGCCGCGGTTGTACGATCCGCGGTTGTCGATCTGGAAGAAGATCCAGCCCTGGTCGACCAGATACTGCGGCAGCGCGCCCTGCCAGCCGCGGGTGACCTGCTGGCCGGTGCCGGGGCCGCCATAATGCTGGAAGAACACCGGGTACTTCTTGCCCGGCTCCAGCGGCGGCGTGATCATCTCCCAGTGGAGCGTCGAGCCGTCGGCCGCCTTGATCGTCCCGAACTTGGTCTCGCGGTGGCTCGCGGCGAACGGATAATAGGGGTGGCCCGGCGCGATCGCATTCTCGTTGATCCACGCCAGCCGCTTGCCCGCGAGGTCGGCGAGGTAGACCTGTGCCGGCTGGGCCGAGTTGGAACGGGTAATCAGGAAGCGGCTCGCCGCCTGGTCCATCGACGCGTTGTTCCACCAGCCGCGTTCGGTCAGCCGGGTGACTCGGTTGGGACGCTTGAGGTCGAGCGCATAGAGGTGCTGCTCGAGCACGTCGTCCTTGTTGCCGGTGAAGAACAGCCGGCCCTTGCTCTCGTCGACACCGACCAGCGCCTGCACCACCCAGTCGCCCTTGGTGAGCTGGGTCCACTTGCCCGCCTTCCAGCGGTAGAGATGGCCGTGGCCATCGCGCTCGGAGCGCCAGATCAGGCTGCCGTCCTTCATCGGGCGATAGGCGTCGGACAGGTTGGTCCAGCTGCGCTCGCCCGCAGTCTCGGTGAACAGCACGGTCGACTTGCCGGTCGCCGGGTCGACGCGCAGCATGTCGAGCCGCTTCTGGTCGCGGGTCTGGCGCTGGACCAGCATCGCCGACCCGTCGGGCAGCCAGTCGACGCGGGCGAGATAGATGTCGGGATCGCTGCCGAGGTCGACCTTCACGCGCCCCGAGCCGTCGGGCTTCATCACATAGAGGTCGACCACGGCGTTCGGCGTGCCGGCGGCGGGATAGCGCTGGTCGTAGACCTTGATGCCGGTGGCGCCGATCGCGGCGCGGCTGAACACCTTAACCGGCGCCTCGTCGAAGCGCTCGACCGCGATGTAGCGCTCGTCGGGCGACCACCAATAGCCGGTGGTCCGATCCATCTCCTCCTGCGCGACGAACTCCGCCTCGCCGAAGTGGACGGTGCCGGAGCCCTCGGTGGTGACCGGCTGCGCGGCGCCGCCGGCCAGCGGCTGGACGAACAGGTTCTGGTCGCGCACGAAGCTCACGAAGCGGCCCTTGGGGCTCACCACCGGGTTGAGCTCGCCCGCCGTCGTCTCGGTCAGCCGACGGACCTGGCCGTCGAGCGTCGCCAGGAACAGGTCGCCGTCGAGCGGCACCAGGATCGATTGGCCGTCGGGCGCGAAGTCGTAGGCGACGATGCCCTGCGAGCCGGCGATGCGCGCCCGTTCGCGCTGCATCTTCTCGGCCTCGGACAGCTCGGCGCCCGATCCGACCTTCTTGGAATCGACCAGCATCCGCCAGTCGCCGGTGGCGGTGTCCATCGCCCAGAGGTCGAAGCGCTCCTTCTCCTCCGGCCGGTTGCGCAGCAGCGTGACGAAGCGGCCGTCGGGCGAGATCTGCAGCGCGCGCGGTGCGGTGCCGTTAAGATCGGGGCTGCCGAACACCCGCGCGAGCGTCAGCGTCTGCTGCGCGTCCTGCGCCCCTTCCGCCACCGCCGCGGGCTGCGGGGACTGGGCCAGATCAGCGGCCATCGCAGCGGTGGCGCTCGACAGCATGGCAAGCCCGATCACCCATCTCAACATCCTGATTCTCCGTGGAACACGCCCGCGGACGCGGGGGCCTGCCCCGCGTTATCGCGACCGCGGCGCGCTGGGTAAAGGGTCGGCTGGGACGCCCGCCGGCCAGACATGCGAAAAGGGCGCGGGAAGCGATCGCCTCCCACGCCCCTTCGCGTGTCCCGATGATCGGCCGATTACTCGGCGGCGACCTTGTCGGTCGGACGCGGATCGCGGCGCTCGGCGATACGCGCCGACTTGCCGGTGCGGCCACGCAGATAATAGAGCTTCGCACGACGCACGACGCCGCGACGCACGACCTCGATCGAGTCGATGTTCGGCGAATACAGCGGGAAAACGCGCTCGACGCCCTCGCCGAAGCTGATCTTGCGCACGGTGAACGACGAGCCCATGCCCTTGTTCGAGCGCGCGATGCACACGCCCTCGTAGTTCTGGACGCGCTTGCGCTCGCCCTCGACCACCTTCACGCCGACGCGCAGCGTGTCGCCCGCGCGGAATTCCGGAATCTTGTTCGCCTCGTTGAACTTGGCGATCTGCTCGGCCTCGAGCGTCTGAATGAGGTTCATCTCAAACTTCCTCGTCACGTCGCCGCGCGCCAGAGGGAGATCGGACCCGAGCGCCCTCGTGGCGCTCCCAAAGATCCGGCCTCCGTAGCCGTGTATCGACCTCGGCCCTGTGCTTTCGCCAGGCCGCGATCTTCGCATGATCCCCCGATCGCAGCACTTCGGGGATCGTGCGCCCTTCCCATGTCACTGGTCGGGTATATTGCGGGTATTCGAGCAGCCCCGTCTCGAAGCTCTCGTCATCCCCGCTCGAAGCCGCGCCCATTACGCCGGGAAGCAGCCGGATGCAAGCATCGAGCAGCACCAGCGCGCCCATCTCCCCGCCCGACAGCACATAGTCGCCGATCGACACGAGTTCGATGTCGCGCGCCTCGAACAGCCGCTCGTCGTATCCCTCGAACCGGCCGCACAGCACGGTGACGCCCGGCCCCTGCGCCAGCGCCCGCACCCGCTGCTGATCGAGCGGGCGGCCCCGCGGGCTCATCGCGATCACCGGCCGGTCGTCAGTCCCTGCCCCGGCAACGCTGTCGAGCGCGGCGGCGAGCACGTCGGCGCGCATCACCATCCCCGCCCCACCCCCGGCCGGCGTGTCGTCGACCGAGCGGTGCTTGTCGGTCGCGAAGTCGCGGATCTGCACCGTCTCCAGCGACCAGCGCTCCTCGCGCAGCGCGCGGCCGGCGAGCGAGGTGCCGAGCGGCCCCGGAAACATCTCGGGATAAAGCGTCAGGACGGTGGCGGCGAAGGTCATCGCCGGCCCAGACCATATCGGGCGCGCCGCGCCAAGGCCCAACCGTCCTGCCTCCGTCGCCGCGAGCGCCTCATCGCACCACGCGGACCAGCCAGAGGGTCGCTCGCGCCAGCACCCATCCGAGCAGGAACAGGCCGCCCGCCGCGACGCCCAGCATCATCGCCACCGCGATCATCATCCCGCACGCGTCGGTCCCGCACTCCGACTGCGGCGTCGTGACGCTCGCAACGAACAGCCAGACGGCATTCGCGATGATCTGGATCGGCGCTACGGCCGCCGCGATCGAGGCGATGCGGCCGGGCGCCCAGGCCGGTCGCAGCCACGCCAGCAAAAGGCTCAGCGGGACCGGAAGCAGGACCCCGGTCCAGTTCAGCATGGGTTCGCGAACATCCCGCCGCTCCTCCTTCGCGCTCCGCAGCCCCAATTAGCGCAGACGTGGAACCGCGACGAGCGTCCGACGCTACACCCCCGATGACGAACGAAGACGACTGCATCATCATCGGCGGCGGCCCCGCGGGGCTGACTGCGGCGATCTATCTCGCGCGCTTCCACCTCTCGATCCGGCTGTTCGACTGCGGCTCCAGCCGCGCGGCGATGATCCCGTGCACGCGCAACCACGCCGGCTATCCGGAAGGCATCAAGGGCACCGACCTGCTGCGCCAGATGCTGACCCAGGCCGAGCACTATGGCGCCCACCGCGAGCAGGCGGAGGTGACCGGCCTCTCGCGCGACGGCGAAGGCTTCGCGGTCCGCGTCGGCGACCGGATCGCGCGCGCGCGCACCGTGCTGCTGGCGACGGGCGTGGTGAACCACCGCCCCAAGAGCCTGGCCGACGACGTTCACGACGCCGCGCTCGCCCGCGGTCTGCTGCGCTACTGCCCGATATGCGACGGCTATGAAGTCACCGACAAGCGCGTCGGCGTGATCGGCACCGGCGACCACGGCATGCGCGAGGCGCTGTTCCTGCGGGGCTATACCCGGGACGTGACGCTGATCGCCCCCGAGGCCGAGCATGGCCTGGACGATGCCTGTGCCGCCAAGCTCGACGCCGCCGGGATCACGCGGGTGGACGGTCCGTGCGGCGGCTTCGCCATCGAGGGCGATCGGCTGGCCGTGGATACGGCCGGCGGTCGGATGGCGTTCGACAGCATCTATCCCGCGCTCGGCTCGCGCATCCGCTCGCAGCTGGCGGTGGAGGCCGGCGCGCGCGCGACCGACGAAGGTTGTCTGGAAGTCGACGACCACCAGCGCACCTCCATCCCCGGCCTGTTCGCGGCCGGCGACGTCGTGAAGGGACTCGACCAGATCAGCCACGCGATGGGCGAAGCGGGCGTCGCCGCCACCACCATCCGCAACACGCTGAGCGACCAGGCGCCGCTGTGGCGGTGAGCGGATGAACCGATCGTCGCTTCGCCCGTTGAGAGGCACAGAGCCGGACAGGCGCGCATCCCGTCGATCGGGATGCCGCACGCGCCCGTCCCCGATCCGCACACAGGGAGCGACCCATGAACACCACCATCCTCAAGATCGCGCTTGGCATCTCCTGCGCGCTCCCGCTTGGCGCCTGCGTCGGCGACAGCTACGGCCGCCCAGGCTACAACAGCGACCGCGGCTATTATGGCGACCGCGGCGGCCGCCGCGACGGCTACGAGCGCCGCCGCCTCGGCGACAACGACCGAGTCTATCGCGGCCGCGACGGACGCTATTACTGCAAGCGCAGCGACGGCACCCAGGGCGCGATCGTCGGCGGCCTCGCCGGCGGCGTGCTGGGCAACATCATCGCGCCGGGTGGATCGAAGACGCTCGGCACGCTGCTCGGCGCCGGCGGCGGTGCGCTCGCCGGTCGCGCGGTCGACCGCAACAACATCGAGTGCGAGTAAGTCCCAGCGTAGGGGCGGGTACTGCCCGCCCCTATCGAGTCCGCAGATAGAGCGACAACATCCCCGACGGAGACTGCATCCGGCGATAGGCGTTGCGCTCGGCCCAGTGGCGGAGCGGAGCGTCCAGACCGCCCGGCGCGCCGGGGGTCGAGCGCCCCTCGCCCCCCGTGACGATCGCCGGCGGCGGGGCGCTGGTGAGCGCGCGGTCGAGCCGATCGCGCGTGACGACATGCATCCGCTGCTCTTCCGCCGGGGTCATCAGCCCGCGCATGCGGAACAGAAACGGCCCCATCGCAAACCGCGGATCGATGTCGAGCTTGCCGCCGGCGAAGCGCTCGGGCGACAGGCTCACCGCCATGCCCGGCGCGCCGCTGTCGTCGAGATGCTCGCCGAGCCAGTCCCCGTCCACCACCGCCAGCAGGATCGGCGAGCCGCCGCGCAGCGTCGCGACGGTCTCGCTGGTGGTGCGCCACAGCCCGAGCAGCAGCGTGGCCGCGAAGCCGAGCTGCATTCCCCGGCGCGAGGCGATCGGCCCGTGGATCGCGCCGAAGCGCACGAACAGCGGCGGCAGGATGGGAATGACATACTGGCGGAAGCTAGGCTGGGGCAGCATCGCAGCGATGCAGCCGGCGACGATCAGCCAGTCGAGCGCCACCGCGTGACGATCGCGGCCGTGGCGGAAGCGCCGCCACAGCACCAGCGCGAGCACCAGCAGCGCCGGCCCCTGCACCAGGAACCAGGCGAGCCGCGCGAGCGTGGTCGGGAACTCCAGCATGTGCGCCTGATCGTTGAGCAGCCGCCACTGCTGCGGCGCGACCAGCGAATATTCGAACGCCCCGAACAGGAAGCTCTCCGGCGCCAGCGCGAGGAGCAGCAGCGTCGGCACCACGCCGGCCGCGCCGCCCAGCGCATAGGCCACCGCGCCGCGGCAGCGGTCGCGGCGCCCCTCGTACAGCATCACCGCGAACAGCACGCCGGCGGGGACGATGTAGCTGATCTTGACCGACACCGCCGCGCCGAAGGCGAGCCCGGCGAGGAAGTGGCGGCCGGTCAGCCGGATCGGCAGCCGCGCGTCGACGAGCAGCCAGATGCCCAGCGCCTCGAAGAACACCGGCAGCGCGTCGTTGCGCGCGACGCCGCCGGCGAAGATCATCGCGTCGCACAGCGCGAGCATGGCCGCCGCGGCCAGCGCCCGGCGCGGCGTGCCGCCCGCACCTCGGGCTGCCAGATAGACGAGCAGGATCGCGCCCGCCGCGACCAGCGCGTTGGTGAGCCGAAGCGTCAGGAACAGCCAGCCTTCCTCGACGAAGGCGAAGGGGGCGAGCAGGAACGGCTGCAGCGGCGTCTGCAGGTACATGAAGTCGCGGAACGGCAGGCCGTAGCGCATCAGCTCGACCGCGGCGACATACTGGCTCTCGTCGCGATTGAGCGGCAGCACCAGCGCCGCGAGGGCGAACAGGAGAAAGGCTGCCGGCAGCAGCAGCGACACGGGCTTGCGGAGCATGGCCTGCCGCCTAGCCAGCGGCCGGATCGGCGACAAGCCGGCTTCTCGCACCGCCGCGGCGGTGCGAGGGTTCCGGCCGGCCGGTGCTCAGACTTCGACGAAGGCGGTGGCGACCACCAGCCGTTCGGCGGTCCACTCCGGCACCGCCTCGGCGCGCATCGGCACCATGAAGCGCTTGCCGGTCGGGCGCTCGATCTCGATGACGTCGCCCGCGCCGTAGTTCTCCACCGCGACGACGGTGCCGAGCGGTGCGTCCTCTTCGGACACGACGGCGAGGCCGATCAGGTCGGCGTGGTAATATTCCCCCTCCTCGAGCGGAGGCAGGCTGTCGCGCGAGACCCACAGCTGGGTGCCGCGCAGCGCCTCGGCCGCATCGCGCGAGTCGACCTCGGCGAAGCGGGCGATGGCGCCGTTGTTGCCCGGCCGCACCGACTTGAGCGTCAGCGCGCCGCCGTTGAGCACGCGGTGCGCACCCAGATCCTCGGCGAAGACCTTGAGCCGGACCTCGCCGGCGATCCCGTGCGCCCCCACCACCGCGGCGAGCACCACGCGGCGCTCGCCGTCGCCGGCAGGTTCCGCGTCAGGCGTCGGGCGATCCGGCACCGCCGGCGGGGGCGTCGTCGGCGCCCTCGGCGGGATCGGGCGCCGAGACGCCGGCGTCCGCGCCGCTGTTCTGGGACGACGGGTCGTCATGGTCGTTGGCGCCGTGCTGTTCGGGATCGAGGGTCATCGTGCGCTCCTTGCGTCTGCACGCCCCGGACGGGGCGGGTTCGCAGCAAGGAACGCACGAGAACCGGTTCGGGCTCAGGCCTCGGCGGTCTCGGCCGGTGCCTCGGCAGCGGCGGCCGCCTCGGCTGCCTTGGCCGCGCGCTCCTCGGCGCGCTCGGTGGCCTTCTCGCCCGGCTTCGCCTTGTTCGGGTTGTTGCGCGCCGTGCGCTCCTTGACACCGGCCGTGTCGAGGAAGCGGAGGACACGGTCGGTCGGCTGCGCACCGACGCTCAGCCAGTGCTTCGCACGCTCGGCGTCGAGCACCACGCGCTTCTCGTCGTCCTTGGCGAGCAGCGGGTTGTAGGTGCCGATCTTCTCGATGAACTTGCCGTCGCGCGGGCTGCGCGCGTCGGCGATCACGATCCGGTAGTAGGGGCGCTTCTTGGAGCCGCCGCGCGACAGACGCATGCTGATTGCCATGGGATTTCCTTCTTCTTTCTACTCGGGGCCGCGGCGATTGCCGGGCCGTTGGTTGCTGATCGCTCCTCGCGGAGCGCTCACTTCTTCTTGATCAGGTTCTCGAAGCCGGGGGGCAGCTGCATGCCGCCCTTGCCGCCGGGAAGCCCCGGAAGGCCGCCGGCCTTGTTCATCATCTCGCCGAGCTCGGGGCCGCCCAGCGCGTTGCCGAGCCCACCCATGCCGCCGCCGGGACCGCCCTTGCCCAGCATCGCCATCATGCCCTTCAGGCCGCCCATCTTCTTGAGCTTCTTCATGGCCGTGGACATTTCCTGGTGCATCTTCAGGAGCTTGTTGACGTCCTGCACCGTGGTGCCCGATCCTTTGGCGACGCGGATCTTGCGCTTGGCGTTGAGCAGTTCGGGCTTGGCGCGCTCCTTGGGCGTCATCGACGTGATCATCGCGTCCATGCGCAGCAGCAGCCGTTCGTCGACCGCGCCCGACGCCATCGCCGCCTGCGCCTTCTTCATGCCCGGGATCATGCCGGCGAGCGCACCGAGACCGCCCATGCGGCGCATCTGCTGGAGCTGCGACCGCAGGTCGTTCATGTCGAACTGACCCTTGGCCATGCGCGTGGCCATGCGCTCGGCATCTTCGGCCTGGATGCTCTCGGCCGCGCGCTCGACCAGCGACACGACGTCGCCCATGCCCAGGATGCGGCCGGCGACGCGCTTGGGATGGAACGGCTCGATCGCGTCGAGCTTTTCGCCGACGCCCGCGAACTTGATCGGCTTGCCGGTAACCGAGCGCATCGACAGCGCGGCGCCGCCGCGTGCGTCGCCGTCCATGCGGGTCAGGATCACGCCGGTGAGCGGCACCTGCTCGGAAAAGCTGGTCGCGACGTTCACCGCGTCCTGGCCGGTGAGCGAGTCGACCACCAGCAGCGTCTCGTTCGGACGGGCGATGTCGGACACCGCCTTCATCTCGTCCATCAGCGCCTGGTCGACATGGAGGCGACCGGCGGTGTCGAGCATCAGCACGTCGAAGCCCTGGAGCTTCGCGGCCTGGAGCGCGCGGCGCGCGATGTCGACCGGCTGCTGGCCGGCGACGATCGGCAGCGTCGCGACCTCCACCTGGGTGCCGAGCACCGCCAGCTGCTCCTGCGCGGCCGGGCGATTGACGTCGAGCGACGCCATCAGCACCTTCTTGCGCTCGCGGGCCGACAGCAGCTTGGCGAGCTTGGCAGTCGTGGTGGTCTTGCCCGAACCCTGGAGACCGACCAGCATCACGACGGCGGGCGGGGTGACAGCGATGTCGAGCTCGGCCGTGTCGGGCCCGAGCATGTCGACCAGCGCGTCGTGGACGATCTTGACGACCTGCTGCCCCGGGGTGACCGAGCGCAACACGTTCTGGCCGATCGCCTCTTCGGTGACCTTGTCGACGAAGGTGCGGGCGACGGGCAGCGCGACGTCCGCTTCGAGCAGCGCGATCCGCACTTCGCGCGTCGCCGTGCGCACATCGGCTTCGGTCAGCGCACCGCGGCCGCGCAAGCGGTCGAAGACGCCTCCCAGCCGGTCGCTCAAGCTATCGAACACGCACCTGCTCCACTTCCATTTCCCCGGTCCGGCGCCCAAGCAAAACACGCCGGCGGACGAAACCTCGTCGGCCGGCGTCGCCCGCAGGCGGTCGCATGGATGCCCTTCCCTAGAGGAACGACCCGAGTCCCATAGCCGGTTGCGACCAACCGGGCAAGGCTTGCGGGCAACCGGGGCGACTTAACCGGATCTACATACCTGGGGAGGACAAGGACTCATGCCTCCGCAGCCCCCTTTCGACGACCCCGTCGACGCCGCCCGATCGACCGGCGCGCGTCCGCCGTCGGAAACGCCGCTCCTCGCCGTCGGCGGAGTCGCCGCGCTGGTGTTGGTCGCGCTCGGCAGCACGATGCTCGCCGCACTGCTCGGCCACTGGCTGGGGGAAGGACCGGCCCCGCACGGCGAACTGCTGGCCGCGCTTCTGCTCGACATCGCCCTGCTACTGCTCGTCTGGCGCCGCCATCTGGCGCTGCGTGAGGTGAAGCGCGAACACGCCGCCGCCGAGCACCGCGCCCAACTGCTCGCCACGCGCGATCCGCTGGCGGGCGTCCTCGACCGCAAGACCTTCGCCGCGGAGGGCGCCGAGCTGCTCGCACGAGTCGATCGCCGGCGCGAATCGGTGGCGCTGCTGCTGCTCGATCTCGATCATTTCAAGGCGATCAACGACATGCACGGCCAGGCGGTCGGCGACGCGGTGCTGCGCCTCGTCGCGACCGCGATGCTGGAGACGATGCCGCCGACGGCGCTGGTCGCGCGCACCGGCGGCGACGCCTTCGCCTGCGCGATGATCGCCGACCCGCACGATCCCGAGACGATCGACCAGCTCGCCGAGCGATTGCTCGCGCGGGTCGCCCAGCCGGTCGAGGCGGGCGGCGTGCGTTGCCAGGTCAGCGGCTCGATCGGGATGGCGCGCTCGGGCCCGGAAGGCACGACGATCAAGGCGCTGGTGCGTGCAGCGGATATCGCACTCTATTCCGCCAAACGGTCGGGTCGCGACCGCGCCGCCTGGTTCGACCGATCGATGGAATCGGAGCTGCACAGCCGCAACGACGTGGAAGAAGCGCTGCGGATCGCGATTCCCCACGGACAGATCGTCCCCTTCTTCGAACAGCAGGTCGATCTCGCGACCGGCGACCTCGTCGGCTTCGAGGTGGTGCCCCGCTGGCAGCATCCGGTTCGCGGGCTGCTCGATCCCGAGTCGTTCCTGCCGGTCGCCGACGAGACGGGGCTGCTTCCGGAGCTGTCGCTGTCGCTGATGCGGCAGGCGTTCGACGCCGCGCGCGACTGGGACCCCGGCCTGCGCCTGGCGATCAACCTTTCACCCTGCCAGCTGCGAGATGCCTGGCTGGCGCAGAAGATCCTGAAGCTGCTCACCGAAACCGGCTTCCCCGCGCACCGCCTGGAAGTGGAAGTCACCGAGGGCGCGCTGTTCAACAATCTGCCGCTCGCCCAGTCGATCATCGGCAGCCTCAAGAATCAGGGCACCTCGGTCGCGCTCGACGAGTTCGGCACCGGCTATTCGAGCCTGTCGCACCTGCGCGCGCTACCGCTCGACCGGATCAAGATCGACCGCAGCGTGGTCGGCTCGATCGGCGACAGCGCCGATTCGGCCGCGATCGTCCATGCCATCGCGCGGCTGGGGGAGAGCCTGAACCTGCCCGTCACCGCGCAGGGCGTCGGCGATGCCGCGGCCGAGACTCGGCTGCGCGGGCTCGGCTGCGCCAGGGGGCAGGGGCTCCGCTACGGCCCGGCGCTGTCGACCGCGGCCGCGCGGCAGATGCTGGCCGAACGCCGCCTGCTCGTCGGCCGACCGACACCCGATCCGACCTCGCCGCCCACCCTCACCAGCCGGCGTCTGGCCGGCTGAGATAGACCTGCTCGTCGGGCGTCGACACGCGCCCGAGCGCGGCGTTGCGCGACGGAAACCGCCCGTACCGCTCGATCACCTCGGCATGGTCGCGCGCGAAGCCCAGGTTCGCCTCCAGCCCCTCCTCGGCGAAGCAGCGCAACGCGAACCGCTGCACGCCGCGGTCCTCAGAATGCATTAGGGGCATGTAGAGGAAGGCGCGCCGCACCGGCGCCAGCCGCCGGGCATAGCCGGCCGCGATGCCGGACAGCGCCAGCTCCAGGCCGAGCGGATCGGCGGCATAGGCCTCGGCCGAGCCGCGATGGAGATTGCGCGAGAACTGGTCGACCAGCACGATCGCCGCGAGCAGCCGATCGGCGGTGTTGCGCCACCCCTCCGCCTCGCTGGCCACCACCGCGTCGCGCAGGTCCGAGAACCGCGTGCGGATCGCCGCGTCGACCGCGTCGTCCTTCGCGAAATGCTGCTCGGCCGACAATTCGTCGAACCAGAAGTGCAGCACCGCCTCCGCCGCGCGTTGGACTTCGCCGGGCCCCGCCCCTAGATCAGCCGCCATGCCGCCTTCCCCTTCCGTGTTGCCCGAGGTGATTTCGCTCGGCTGCCGGCTCAACATCGCCGAAAGCGAAACGATCCGCACGCTGCTTGGGCAGCGCGACGCGGTGGTGGTGAACAGCTGCGCGGTGACCAACGAGGCGGTGGCCGGCACCCGCCGTGCGATCCGCCGCGCGCGTCGCACCCGCCCGGATGCCGAGCTGATCGTCACCGGCTGCGCGGCGCAGATCGATCCCGGCGCCTTCGCCGCGATGCCCGAGGTCGACCGGGTGGTCGGCAATGCCGACAAGCTGCTGCCGGAGGCATGGACCGGCACCGAGCCAGTGCGCGTCTCCGACTGGGCGAGCGTCCGGCTGCTCGCACCCCACCTCGCCCCCGCCTTCGCCGCGCACGTCCGCGCGTTCGTCGAGGTGCAGAACGGCTGCGACCACCGCTGCACCTTCTGCGCGATCCCGTTCGGCCGCGGCCCCGCGCGCTCGGCACCGGCCGGCGCGGTGGTGACGCGCGTCGCCGAGATGGTCGATGCGGGCCATCGCGAAGTGGTAGTGACCGGAGTCGACCTCACCAGCTATGGCCAGGACTTGCCCGGCCGCCCGAGCCTGGGCGCGCTGGTCGAGCGCATCCTCACCCATGTGCCACGGCTCGAGCGGCTGCGGCTGTCGTCGCTCGACTCGGTCGAGATCGACGACCGGCTGATGGCGCTGCTGACCGGCGAGCCGCGGCTGCTGCCGCACGTGCACCTGTCGCTGCAGGCCGGCAACGACTTGGTGCTCAAGCGGATGAAGCGCCGGCACCTGCGCGCGGACGCGGTGCGGCTGGTCGAGCGGCTCAAGGCGGCGCGGTCGGAGATCGCGATCGGCGCGGACCTGATCGCCGGCTTCCCGACCGAGGATGACGCGATGTTCGCGGATACGCTGGCGCTGCTCGACGATTGCGACATCGTGCACGCGCATATCTTTCCCTTTTCGCCGCGGGCGGGAACGCCCGCGGCACGGATGCCGCAGGTCGACACGGCAATGGCCCGCGCGCGCGCCGCCCGGCTGCGCACCCGAGCGGCGGAGCGGCGCACGGCATGGTTGCGCGGGCTGGTCGGGTCGCGCCAGCGCGTGTTGGTGGAACGCCCCGGCGACCGCGGTCACGCGGAAGGCTTTGCGGAGGTAGGATTGGATCGGACATTGCAGGCAGGCACCATCGTCGATGTGACGATCACGGGCGTCGAGGCGGACCGGCTGACAGGAGTGGCGGCATGAGCACATCGTGGCACGACCGGCTGCTCGGGGGTTTCCGCAAGACCTCCGACCGGCTGATGGGAAATCTCGCCGGGCTTTCGGCCGCGCGGCTCGACGACGACACGCTCGACGAGATCGAAGAGGCGCTGATCGCCTCCGACCTGGGGCCCGAGACCGCCGCCCGCGTGCGCACCCGCCTGTCCGAAGGGCAGTACGAGCGCAACATGGAGGAACTCGGCATCCGCCTGGTGGTGGCCGAGGAGGTCGAGCGCTCGCTCGCCAAGGTCGCGAAGCCCCTGGAGATCGAGGCGTTTCCGCGCCCGCAGGTGATCCTGGTGATCGGCGTCAACGGATCGGGCAAGACGACCACCATCGCCAAGCTCGCCAAGACACTGGTCGAACAGGATTACGGGGTGATGCTCGCCGCCGGCGACACCTTCCGCGCCGCCGCGATCGGCCAGCTCAGGACCTGGGCCGAGCGGATCGGCGTGCCGATCGTCTCGGGTGCCGAGAACGGGGACGCCGCCGGCATCGTCTACGAAGCGGTGAAGCAGGCGACCGCCACCGGCATCGACGTGCTGATCGTCGACACCGCCGGTCGCCTCCAGAACAAGCGCGAGCTGATGGACGAGCTCGCCAAGATCCGCCGCGTGCTCGGCCGGCTCAACCCGGAGGCGCCGCACGACGTGGTGCTCGTGCTCGACGCCACCACCGGCCAGAACGCGCTCAATCAGATCGAGGTGTTCAAGGAGACCGCGGGTGTCACCGGTTTGGTGATGACCAAGCTCGACGGCACCGCCCGCGGCGGCGTGCTGGTGGCGGCGGCGGAACGCTACGGCCTGCCGATCCACGCGATCGGCGTCGGTGAGACCGCCGACGACCTGCGCGGGTTCGACGCCAAGGAGGTCGCTCGCATCATCGCCGGCGTCGATCAGGGAAGGAATCTGCGATGAGCGGCCCCGACACGCAAAAGGCCGTAAGCAGCCCGGGGCTGCGGATGGCGCTCGACTACGGCCCGCTTGCGGTGTTCTTCCTCGCCAACCTGCTCGCCGGCTATCTCCACATCCCCGACATGGTCGACAGCCTGGCCCGCGTGCTGATCGCGACCGCGGCGTTCATGATCGCGACCTTCGTCGCGATCCTGGTGTCGCACATCAAGACCGGGCGGATTTCGCCGATGCTGTGGATCACCGGCGTGCTGGTGCTCGTGTTCGGCGGGCTGACGCTCTATTTCCGCGACGACACCTTCATCAAGATCAAGCCGACGATCGTCTATGCGATGTTCGCCGCGATCCTGGGGTTCGGCCTCGCCACCGGCCGCCCGCTGCTCCAGTCGCTGCTGGAGGGTGCCTATCCCGGGCTAACCACGGAGGGCTGGCGCAAGCTCACGATCAACTGGACCGGCTTCTTCGCGGGCATGGCGGTGCTCAACGAGGTCGTGTGGCGCCATTCGACCTGGGATTTCTGGGTCGGGTTCAAGCTGTGGGGGGTCGTGCCGCTGACGCTGCTGTTCGCCGGCGCCAACGTCCCGATGCTGCTGCGCCACGGCCTCCTGGCCGGCGAGGACGCCCCCGTCCCGCCGGAGGGGTGAGAGGGCGGCCACGGCCCTCTCAGCCTTCTACGTCATGCTGACGGAAGTCAGCATGTGGATTCACATTCGAAGTGCAACAGTTGGAATGCCTCGGCGGGGGTACGGAAGCCGAGGCACTTTCTGGGGGTGTTGT
>NZ_JBIUCZ010000048.1:0-15991 GCF_047975845.1 Sphingomonas mangrovi
AGGTTTTTAGCGACCCCAGAAGCGCTCCAACCGGTGCGCCGCTGCGGTGAACGGGTCTCTAGATGCATCACCACAAACCGTCAAACCCATTTTTCAAAAATGTTGCACTTTTCGTCCAAGGCGCTGGGAAATCGCTCTTTTCCTCGCAGAGACGCTGCCGGGACGGCGTGAACGGCACCCGATCGGCGAACGCTGCACCCTCCTCCCCTTGCCTCCCGACGGATTGCGCGTGATCTGCACTCTCTCTCCCGCGCACGAGAAGGCGACCCATGACCGATCCCGCTTCCGCCCTGACGATCGTCCCTCCCGAGCAGCCGCTCGTCGGGCGGGTGGTGCTGCCGGGATCCAAGTCGATCACCAACCGGATGCTGCTGATCGCTGCGCTCGCGCACGGCACCAGCCGGCTGACCGGAGCGCTGAAGAGCGACGACACGATTCACATGGCGGCGGCGCTGCGCCAGCTGGGCGTCGCCGTCGAGGAGCCGGACGCGACCAGCTTCGTCGTCACCGCGACCGGAGAGCTGCAGCCGTCGGACGCGCCGCTGTTCCTGGGGAATGCCGGCACCGCGATGCGCTTCCTCACCGCCGCAGCGGCGACGATCCGCGGCACCACCGTGCTCGACGGCGACGCGCACATGCGCAAACGGCCGATCGCACCGCTGGTCGAGGCGTTGCGGCGGATGGGCGTCGCGGCCGATGCGCCGACCAGCTGTCCGCCGGTCACGGTCGCTGGCACCGGCCTTTCCGGCGGTCGCGTAGTCGTCGATGCCGGGCTGTCGAGCCAATATGTGTCGGCGCTGCTGATCGCCGCCGCCTGTGCCGAGGCACCCGTCGAGATCGCGCTGGCCGGCGGCGACATCGGCGCGCGCGGCTATATCGACCTGACCCTCGCCGCGATGGCGCGCTTCGGGGGCGAGGTTGCGCCGATGGGCGAGACCGGCTGGCGGGTAGAGCCGACCGGATATCGTGCCGCGGAGGCGATGGTCGAGCCCGATGCATCGGCGGCGACCTATCTCTGGGCAGCCGAAACGCTCACCGGCGGCAAGATCGACATCGGCCTTTCCGCCGACCGCTTCAGCCAGCCCGATGCCAAGGCGCAGGCGCTGATCGCCGCCTATCCTCAGATGCCTGCGACGATCGACGGATCGCAGATGCAGGATGCGGTGCCGACGCTGGCGGTGCTGGCGGCGTTCAACGCACAGCCGGTCCGCTTCACCGGCATCGCCAATCTGCGCGTCAAGGAATGCGACCGCATCCGCGCGCTGGCGACCGAGCTCAACCGCATCCGTCCGGGGCTTGCCGAGGAACAGGGCGACGATCTGGTGATCCACGGCGACCCTGACCTAGTCGGTCAGACGCTGCCGACCTCGATCGAGACCTATGCCGACCACCGCATCGCGATGGCGTTCGCCTTGGCCGGACTGAAAATCGCCGGCATCCGCATCCTTGATCCCGGCTGCGTGGCCAAGACCTACCCCGGCTATTGGGACGCCCTGGCATCGCTCGGCGTGCGGCTGCTGCCCGACACCTGACAGGCTATTCGAGCAGCCAGGCTCGCGCCGCCTCGGGCGTGTCGAAGAAGGCGAGCGCGGGGTGCGGGATGGCGCGGCGCGCCTGCAGCCGGGTGAGCGCGCTCGCCGTCACCAGCGCGAGCCGGCTGGCATGCGGCAGCGCCGCGTGGCGTTCGCGGAACACCGCCAGCACCTCCCGCGACGGCAGCATGGCGTCGCGCAGATCGAGGAGCATCCGGAAGTCGCCGCGCAGCGCCGGGGTGCGGGCGTGCGCGGTACGCAGCTCGGCCATATACGCCTCGGCTTCCGCAATCGTGAGGAAGCCGCGGAGCGTGACGGTCACCAATCGGTGCGCGGAGTCGATGTCGACCCGGTACACGGTCCCTCCCGACGCGCTTGCGATGCGAGGGAAGTCTTCCACGCCCCTCCCCCGGACGCAAGCGGCCGATGCTTACTCGGCCGCGGTGGCCGCGCGCTTCGGCTTGACGTAGCGGTCGAGCCAGTCGGTCATCTGCCACAGCGTTTCCTGCGTCGACTCCATCGCGCGATAGCCGTGCGGTTCGTCGGGCAGCACGACGTAGCGCACCGTCGCGCCATTCCCCTTCAGCGCGGCGTACATCCGCTCCGACTGGATCGGGAAGGTGCCCGAATTGTCGTCGGCCTGGCCGTGGATCAGCAGGATCGGCTCCTTGATGCGGTCGGCGAAGGTGAAGGGCGACATGGCGGTATAGGTGTCGGTCGCCTGCCAGTAGGTGCGCTCCTCGGCCTGAAAGCCGAAAGGGGTGAGCGTGCGGTTATACGCGCCCGAGCGGGCGATGCCGGCGCGGAACAGGTCGGTGTGCGCCAGCAGGTTGGCGGTCATGAACGCGCCATAGCTGTGACCGCCGACCGCCACCCGATCGCGGTCGGCGACGCCCAGTGCCACCACCGCGTCGACCGCCGCCTTCGCATCGGCGGTGAGCTGCTCGACATAGCTGTCGTTGGGCTCGGCGCCCTTCGCGCCGACGATCGGCATCGCCGGATCGTCAAGCACCGCATAGCCCTGGGTCAGCAGGAACAGGTGGCTGATCCCGCGCGGGCGGGTGAAGCGGTTGCCCTGATCCACCGTCTGCCCGGCGACCGCAGCGTCGGTGAATTCGGAAGGATAGGCCCACAGCAGCGTCGGCAGCGGCCCGTCCTTCTTCGGGTCATAGCCCGCCGGCGTGTAGAGCGTGCCCGACAGCGGCAACCCGTCGGCGCGACGATAGGTGATGGTGCGCTGGCTGACGCCGGCGAACACCGGTGCAGGATCGGGGAAGTCGGTCACCGCGCGTGCCTTGCCGCCCTTGACGGAGCGCACGACGTAGTTGGGCGCGTCCTTCGCACTTTCGCGGCGGGTCAGCATCCGGGTACCGCGATCGTCGAGCAGCGCGACGACCTCTTCGTAATAGGGTGCCTTGGCCGTCCACAGCCGCGTCTGCTCGCCGCCCGCGAGCGGCAGGCGAGCGAGGAACGGGAAGGCGCCGGCCTTGGTGGCGCCCTCCCCGCTCACGAACACCGCGGCGTGATCGGGCGTGAACTGCATCACCGGCTTGCCCGCGGCATTGCGCTTCAGCATCGGCTCGCCCGGGTCGCCGTACTGATCCTGGAAGTTGCGCGTCAGCATCAGCCGCGCCTCGCCGGGTTTGCCGGGAGACACCGCATAGCGTCGTTCGGTCCGCGTCTTCCATTCGCGATCGACCACCATCGCGAAGCCGTCGTCGCCCCAAAGCGTCGCGGCGTAGCGATTTGCGGTCTCGGCCAGCGTCACCGGCTCCGCATCGAACGGCGCTGCCTGCATCCGCACACTGTCGTGCCGGGCGACGCGAGTGCGCGGGTTGCCGCCGTCGAGCGCCTCCGCCCACACCAGCGTCGCCGGCGCGTCGGCGCGCCATTCGACCTCGCGCGGGCCCGTCACCACCGCGTCGAAGTCGACCGGCAGGTCGTCGGCGAGGGGCCGGTCGACGACGGTGCGCACCGGCTGCCCGTCGACCATCGACACCGCGATCTCGGTCGGGAAGTAGGGCGCCGGCAACAGGTAGCTGTACGGCCGCTTGAGTCGCTCGGTCAGCAGGTAGCGGCCGTCGGGCGAGACGCTGAACCCGGTCCACAGGCCGTTCGGCTTGATCGCCACCGGCGCGCCGTCGACGCCCACGCGCAGCAGCACGCCGCCGAAATAATAGTCGAAGCGCGCCTCGTCGGTGCGGTTCTTGAGCAGATCCTCATAGGTGCGCGCCGCCGCGGTTCGCCCGATGCTCTCCTGCACCACCGGTCCTTCGGGCGTGGGGCTCGCGGCGGGCGGCGTGCCGCGCGCGGGGTCGACCGCGCGAACGATCACGCCGCTGCTGTCGGGCAGCCAGGCATAGGGCATGCCGGCGAAGGCGGCGTTGACGTGCGCGACCAGCGGCTGCGCCCGGCCGTCTTGGGTCGCAGTCCACAGCGTGAGACCGTCGGCGCCCTGCACTACGAAGGCGAGCCGGCTGCCATCGGGCGCCCAGCTGGCCGAGGTGAAGCGCGTGCCGGCAGGAAGCGCGACGCGAACGCTGCGGCCGCCGTCGACATCTTCGAACGACAGTGCATTGGCCCAGCGTACCCGCACTTCCGCCTGGCCGTTGGTCGCGGGATCGATGCGATAGCCGCCGAGCCGGAGGATCGGCTTCGCCAGCGCGGCGATCGCGGGAAGGCTCTCTTGCCCCAGCACCGCCAGCGTGCGATGGTCCGGCCCCGGCAGCACCGCCGGGGTCGGCGGCGCCTCCAGGATCGACGCGATCGCATCGGGCGCGCGGTGGTAGCCGGCGGGCGGCGCCTCCTGCGCCAGCGCGGATGTCGTCGAAAGCAGCGCGACGGCCGCAACCAGCATCTTCATTTCGCATTTCCCCCAGGCGACGAAGCGCATGCATCGCAAGCCCGGCGGGCGCGCGCAACCGCCCGACGGCGTTAACCGCTCGCAAAGCCGGCGGCGCTACGCTTCTCGAGAGCGCGATCCGGAGGCGACGTTGACGATCCGAGACCAAGTCCTCGCCTTCCTGCTGAAACGCGGCACGCAGTGGCTCTGCGACGCCTGCGTCGGCGACCATCTTGGGTTCACCCGGCGGCAGGTCTGCCGCGCGGCGCAGGCACTGATCCGCCAGGGCAGGATCCTGCGCGCGCGCACGCGCTGTGCCGGCTGCTGCACCGACAATCGCGTGTCGATGGCGGTCTGACCGCTCCGGCGGAACGGCCGCTCCGCCCGGCGGGTTGGGTCTCCGGCATCAGCACGAGGAGGCACCCGATGGCGCAGACGGTTGGCGACTATTTCTGGGAGCGGCTCCATCAATGGGGCGTGCGCCGGATTTTCGGCTATCCCGGTGACGGCATCAACGGGCTGCTCGGGGCGCTGGACCGCGCGGGCGACAAGTTCGAGTTCGTCCAGGTCCGCCACGAGGAGATGGCCGCCTTCATGGCCGCAGCCCATGCCAAGTTCACCGGCGAACTCGGCGTCTGCCTCGCGACCTCCGGCCCTGGCGCCTCCCACCTGCTGACCGGCCTCTACGACGCGCGGCTCGATCACATGCCGGTGCTCGCGATCGCCGGGCAGCAGGCGCGCAGCGCGGTGGGCGCGCATTATCAGCAGGAGCTGGACCTCGTCTCGATGTTCAAGGACGTGGCCGGCGCCTTCACCGGCTATGCCACCGTTCCCGCACAGGTGCGCCACCTCACCGATCGGGCGGTGCGGATCGCGATGGGCGAGCGGCGCGTGACCGCGCTGGTCTTCCCCAACGACCTGCAGGACCTGCCGATGGAGCAGCCGCCGCGCAAGCATGGCGCGGTCTTCTCGGGCGTGGGCTGGTCGCCGCCGCGGGTGGTGCCGCAGGCCGGCGACCTCCACCGCGCCGCCGAGGTGCTCAACGCCGGCGGCAAGGTCGCGATGCTGGTCGGTGCGGGCGCCAAGGGCGCGACCGATGCGGTGATCGCGCTCGCCGACCGGCTCGGCGCCGGCTGCGCCAAGGCGCTGCTCGGCAAGGACGTGCTGCCCGACGATCTCGACTGGGTCACCGGGTCGATCGGACTGCTCGGCACCGAGCCGAGCTGGAAGCTGATGCAGCAGTGCGACACGCTGCTAATGCTGGGGTCGGGCTTTCCCTATTCCGAGTTCCTGCCCGAGGAAGGGCAAGCGCGCGGCGTCCAGGTCGATCTCGACCCGGGCATGCTCTCGATCCGCTATCCGATGGAGGTTCCGCTCTGTGGCGACATCGCCGCGACCATCGAGGCGCTGCTGCCGCTGCTCGAGCAGAAGACCGACACCGGCTGGCGCGACGCAATCGCGACGTGGAACCGCGACTGGCAGGACACGCTGCACGACCGCGCGCACGCCAAAGCGGACCGGATCAACCCCCAACGTGTCTTCACCGAGCTTTCGCCGCGCCTCCCCGACCACGCCATCCTCACCAGCGACAGCGGCTCCTGCGCCAACTGGTACGCGCGCGACGTGAAGATGCGGCGGGGGATGATGGGGTCGCTGTCGGGCGGGCTCGCGTCGATGGGCGCGGCGGTGCCCTATGCGATCGCCGCCAAGTTCGCGCATCCGCAGCGGCCGGTGATCGCGCTGGTCGGCGACGGCGCGATGCAGATGAACAACATGGCCGAACTCATCACCATCCAGAAATACTGGCGACGCTGGGCCGACCCGCGGCTGATCGTGATGGTGCTCAACAACGAGGATCTGAACCAGGTCACCTGGGAACAGCGCGTGCAGGAGGGCAATCCGAAGTTCGAGGCGACGCAGACGCTGCCCGACCTGCCGTATCACAAGTTCGCCGAGCTGATCGGGCTCGAAGGGATCTACTGCGACGATCCCGAACGGGTGGGCAGCGCCTGGGACCGGGCGCTCGCCGCGCAGCGTCCGGTGGTGCTGGAGATGAAGACCGACCCCAACGTGCCGCCGCTGCCGCCGCACATTACCCTGGACCAGGCCAAGGCGTTCCTGTCGCTGGTGACGAAGGGCGATCCCGAACAGGGCTCGATGCTCCGCAACACCGCGCGCCAGGTGCTGAGCGGCATCCTGCCCGGCGACTGACCGCTGCGCCGACGGAGGCGACCGAGCCGGGCTCCGTCCCGGGGCGATCGCCTCCCTCAACGAGGCACCCCCGCTCCTGAACACCCGACCGTCATCCTAACGAACGTCCGGATCCATTGCCGCAACGCCGGTGATTTTGGACGGCGGGCGCCGAGTGCTGTGTGCGCCCTCGCCAAACCTAATCGGACCCAACGACGCTCCACCCGGAGCGGCCCGCCGGCGCAGCCGAAGCCGCGCCGGCGCCCGATCAATAGTTCTTCGAGTAGCGGACGTTCACGTTCGATCCCCCGAACGACCCGGTCTGCGACAGCACGCTCAGCGCCTTGGTTAGAGCGACCTCGAGCTGTGTGGCGGTGAAGCCCTTCGCGTCGGTGATGATCTCGATGTAGATGTCGTCGGTCAGGTACTGGCCGGCTGCCAGCGCCGTACCGCGACCCGTCGCTTCGTCACTGCCGAGGATGCGCAGTCGGTCGATGCCGGTTGCCGAGCGCAGCTTGCCGAGCGGGTTGAGCCCGCCGCCACCCGATCCGCGCAGCGAGTTGAGCGCCGACGCCAACTGGATCGCCTCGGTCGCCGACAGGTCGGTCACCGAGCGGCCGAACAGCAGCCGCGACAGCACCTCATCCTGCGCGAGCGCGGGGGTGGAGGTGAAGGTGATGCGCGGCGCCTGGGCGGTGCCGGCGATCACGATCGACGCGGTCACGTCTTCGACCGTGGTGGTCGCCTCGATGTCGATCACCGGGTTGGTGAAGTTCTCGCCCTCGAAGCTGATCTTGCCGCGCTCGACGTCGAACTCCTTGCCCGCGAACGAATAGGTACCGCGGATCAGGTCGAGGTTGCCGGCAATGCGTGGCGCCGCCGAGGTGCCGCCGATGCGCAGGTCGGCCTTCCACTCCGACTCCAGCCCCATGCCAGAGACGTAGAGCTGGTTCTGCGCACGCACGCGCAGGTCGAGCTTGAACAGCCCCGGCGGCGCCGCTGCCGGTACCGGCTTCGGATTGGCCGCGGCCGCCGCCACCTCGCTCTTGCGGCGGATGCCGGTGAGCTCGGGTACCTCGGCCGATCCCTGGAAGGCGATCTGGTAGCGCGCCTCGGGGATGGTGAGCTGGCCGGTGATCGAGCCGCCCTGCGCGTTGTTGAGCACGCGGATCTGGCCGCTCGCCGACGCGCCGAGCGCATCGCTGCGCGCCAGCTGGGCATTGTCGAGCGTCGCCTGCACGTCGATCGGGAAGCCGCTGTCCGCCGCCAGCCCGACGGTGCCGCGCGCCGAGAGGCTGCCGTCGCCGGCCCGTGCAGTCAGCGTCGCCAGTTCGAAGCGGTCGTTGTTGAAGCGGCCGTCGATCTTCATCTGCGTCAGCCGGGTGCCGAGCGCCTCGTTCTCATAGGTGAGGTTGTTCGCCCGCACCACGCCGGTCAGACGCGGCGCCTGCACGCGCCCGCCGAAGTCGGCGGCGATGCCGATCGGACCGGACAGCTGCTGGTCGGTCAGCCCCGCGAAGGAGAAGAGCACGCCGGCCGGGCCGTTGTAGCGGATGCCGCCCGACAGCGGCGCCGCCATCAGCCGCGTCGTCCACGATCCCGCACCCGGCGGCAGCGGGGTGAGGTTCGCGACCATCCGGCCGACGGTGGTGGTGCCGCGACGGATCAGCGCACGGCCGGTGCCGCCCGACGGCCGCAGGTCGCCCGCGAAGACGATGTCGACCGGGTTGGACACCGCCGCCAGGCTGGAGCGGGTGAAGTTGCTCACCGTCAGCCGGGCGTCGGCCTGCGGGAAGCTGGCGCCGCTCGGCTGCGCGAAGTCGAGGCTGCCGGTGGCGGTGCCGCCGATGCCGAGGCCCGGCACGAACGCGTTGAGCAGGCTCAGGTCGAGGCGGTCGAGCCGCGACTGGAGCGTCATCCCCGCGCCGTAGTTGCCGGCGATCCGCACCGATCCGCGATCGAAGTCGATCCGCGTCGGGTACAGGCGATACCCGCCCGACCCCGGCACGATTCGCGCCGGATTGACGGTGCGGAAGCTGACGTTGTTGCCGGTGCCGTTGAGCGCGACGAGATACTCGTTAGGGCTCAGCTTGGCGTTGGCGGCGACGCGGAACGGCACGCCCGAGGAACCCTCGACCAGCGCCTGCGCGGTGCCGTTGCCGCCGCGATAGTTGAGCTTGGCGCGCGCGCGGGTGACGACGAGTTCGCCGTTGCGGAAGTTCGCGACCTGCGCATCGGCGACAATCGACGGCTGGTCGTAGAGCACTGCCGTTGCGGTGACGATCGCGCGGCCGATGGTGATGCCGTCGACGCCGGGGATGCGCGCGTTGTTGGCACGCATGTTCACATCGGCACGCTGGTACTTGCCGGTCGCGCCCAGGTTGGCGAAGCCGTTGATGCCCGAGCCCGAGAAGTTGAGCCGGCCCGCGAACGGCCCGGCGTCTGTGGCCTGGATGCGGCCGTTGATGTCGACCCCGGCGAAGCGTGCCGAACGGATGTCGGCGGTCAGCCGCGGCGCGGTCGCGAGCAGGACATTGGCGTTGAACGGCCCATAGTTGGTGCCGCCCGAGGCGGTGATCGCATAGCGATCCCCCTGCCCGCGCACCGTCGCCTGGAGGTCGGCCAGGCCGATGCCAACGCCCGGACGCGGTGCGCGCAGCACCACCACCGGCGCGGCCATCGAACCGGAGACGCGGGCGGATAGCGGCCCGTAGTCGCTCGAATAGGCGTCGGCGTTGACCAGCAGCGGCCCGGCCGGATCGTAGCGGCCCGAGCCGCGCGTGATGCGGAACTTGGGCGCGGTCAGCTTCAGGTCGGAGAAGGTGATGATCCCTTCGGGGCTGTAGCCCACCCGGACCGAGGTGATCGCGTTGCCGCCCAGGAAGTTGCGGATGCCGTCGTTGGTGAGGCGCGTGGTCTGCGCGACGACGCGGCCGCGGATCCCGTAGCCGCCGTTGGGCGCGGTATAGAGGTCGGCGTCGGTCTGCAGGTTGACGATGCCGATGCTGGCGACCTCGTAGTTGTTCACCCGCCCCTTGAGCGCGCCGGTGTAGCGGCCGGTCGAGAGGTTGGCGGCGACGATCGCGGTCGCGTCGATCCGGTCGGACCGGATTCGCAGATTGTCGGACAGCACCTGGTCGCCGTTGGTGATCGCCAGGTCGCCGTTGATCGCGACGTTGGTGACGAGCCCGCCGACCGCGGCGTTGAGCCCGGCGATCCGCCGCGCCTTGGCATTGATCGGGATCAGAATCCGCTCGCTGTCGATCGTCGCCTTGCCCTCGGCATAGAGCTGCTCGACCACGGTTTCGCCGAAGCCGATCGCCGCAGCCTGGACCTTGTAGTCCACCGTCGGCGTGCGGAACGGACCGTCGAGCACCACCGCGGCGCGCACCGAGCGGCCGTTGAGGTTGGGGAGGATCGAGCCCGGCGTCAGCAGCATCGTCTCGAGACGGAAGTTGCCGAAGCGGCTCTCGCCCAGGTCGATCTTGCCGTCGGTCGCCAGCGACAGCGCATCCGAGCGCAGCCGCAGCTTGGTGTCCATCACGCGCTGGTCGAGCGCGGTGTCGAGCGCGATCTGCAACCGCGGCGACGTCAGCCGCTCGACGGGGCCTTCGAGATAGAGGCCGGGACGCGCATAGCCGCGCACCTGGAAATTGCCCGAGCGGCCGGTGACATTCAGGTCGACGAGCTGCTGCCCGCCGAGCGTGCCGGCGGCGCGGCCGCGCCAGTCGCTCCAGGCGCCGCGTCCGTCGACGGTGAGCACCAGCGGCGCCTTGAGCCCGGCGAGCCCGGCGACGAGGCCGTTGCTGGGTGCCGCCACGCGCAGGTTGACGTCGAGCTTGTTGTCGTCGGGAACCGCATCGAGCCGCAGCACCAGCTGGTCGCCGCCGGCGACGCCGGAGCCCGCGATGGTGGCGGCGTTCGCCTGCACCTGCGCGCGGCGGTCGGCGATATGCGCCTGGCCGTCGATCTTCGCGATGTAGCGCTGCCCGGCGACCGCCGGGCCGATCTCGAGGCGGCCGATCGACAGCCGGTTGACGTCGATGTCATAGTCCGGGAGCAGCGGCCCCTGGTCTTCGCTCGGCGGGGTCGCACGCAACTCGGGGTTGCGATCGTAGCGGATCAGCGGGCTGGTCAGCGAGCGCACGTCGACATGGCTGCCGATGAACGCGAACGGCCGCCAGTCGAGCGCCACCTCCGGCGAAGACGCGAACACGCCCTTGGGATCGCGCAACTGCAGGTCGCGGATCACCATCGACCCGTAGAGCGAGCCGTCGATCCGCCCGACATGGACCTTGAGGCCCGAGGCGGTCTCGAAATTGTTGACCTGCCGCACCAGGAAGCCGCGGCCCGCCCCGGTGTTGAGGCCCAGCACGATCGCGCCGAGCAGGATCACCAACCCGAGCAGCACGATCGCCACCCACTTGGCGATGCGCTGCCACAGCGGGCGCTTCTCGACCACCACCACGCGCGCTTCGCCGGCGCCGTCTTCGCGGATCACGTCTTCGGCCATCAGAACGCCTGCCCGATCGAGATGTAGAGGGCCACCTTGGACTCGCCCTCACGCCGCTTGAGCGGCGTGGCGACGTCGACGCGGAGCGGGCCGAAGTTGGTGTAGAAGCGGCCGCCGATGCCCGCGCCGAAGCGCAGGTCCGACGCATCCGGCAGCGAGCCTTCGTAGACCTGGCCGGCATCGAGGAACGGCACGATGCCGAAGTTGCCGAAGCGGTAGCGCGCCTCGACCGCGAATTCGTTAAGGCTGCGGCCGCCGATGGGATCGCCCTCGGGATCGCGCGGCCCCAGTTCCTGATAGCCGAAGCCCCGGACCGAGCCGCCGCCGCCGGCGTAATAGCGCCGCGACGGCGCGAGGTCGTCGCGAGCGATGCCGGCGATGCTGCCGGCGCGCGCGCGGCCCGCCAGCACGATGCTGTCGGTGACGGGATAATAGGCCGTGCCCTCGACCATGAAGCGGCCGTACGGCTTGACGTTGCCGCGCACCGACGTTTCCGGGCTCGCGTTCAATTTCAGGCGGAAGCCCTTGGTAGGATTGAGCAAATCGTCCGAGGTGTCGAACCCGCCGAACAGCGGCAGCGCGGCGATGAAGTAGGTGCCGCGGTCGCGCTCGTTCTTCTCGAAGTTCCAGACGTCTTCGTTCGTCCCGACCAGCTCGAAGCCGTAGGAATAGGTGAAGCGCTTCTGCCAGAGCGGCGTCGAATCGTACGAGATCTTGCCGGCGAGCGTCGCGGTGAACGCCTCGTACGCGTCGTAGTTGGTGTGGGCCGCGTTCGCGAGCAGGCTGACGGTGCGATCGCGCCGGCCGGCGTTCTGGCGGCGGAAGGTCGCGCCCAGTCCCTGCTCCTGCGTACCGCCAACACCGGTGATGATGAGCGCGCCTTCGGGCGGGAACAGGTTGCGGTGCGTCCAGCTTCCCGAGACGCGGAACCCCTGGCCGGTGCCGTAGCCGGCTTCGGCGGCGAGCGTGCGCGCCGGGCCGGCGGTCTGGTGGACCTGCAGGTCGACGTATTCGGTGCCGTCGGGCGCGATCACGCCGGTGCGCTGCGGCTCGACCGAGACGGTCGAAAACAGACCGGTGGCGACCAGCGCATCGCGCAGGTCGTCGACCTTGCGAGTGTCGTAGAGTTCGCCGCGCTCGAACCGCGCGAGGACGCCGACATGCTCGGCGTCGAACGCAAGCTTGCCGTCGGTGCCGTAGCCGCCGAACGACGACCGCGGGCCGACGTCGACAGGCAGCGTATAGTCGCCGGTGATCGTCTGCTCATCGAGCAGGATGTCGCGCTCGCCGACCTTGGCGAAGGGATAGCCCTGCTGCGGCAGCTTCAGGCTGACATTGGCTTCGGCCGCCTGGACGCGCTCGGCGATGATCGGATCGCCGACCTTGAGCGGCAGTTCCTTGTCGACCAGGTTCGGCGGAACGGTGGGCGCCGCATCGACCTTGATCGAGGCGAGCTTGTACTGGTCCCCCGGCGTGGCATCGATCGTGACCAGCACGTCGCCGCCTTCGGCCTTTTCGATCCGCGACACCGCGCTGCCGTCGTAATAGCCCTCGGCATGCAGGATCCGGACGGCGAGCTGCTCGTCCTCCTTCGCCCGCGCGGTGATCATCGCCGCGTTGGCCGCCTTCTTCCCTTCCTTCTTCAGCGACGAGAGTTCGTCGAACCGGTCGAGCGTATCGATCTCGTCCAGGCCGTTGACCACGACCTTGTAGCGGATCTCCACCGCGCGCTCGTCGTCGACGCCGGCCACTTCAACGGGGGTGGCGTCGAAGGTGGCGATCGGCGGCAGCGGCTGCGAGAGTTCGGCTTCCTCGGGCAGCGGCGCGTCGGCGATGGTTTCGCCATCGGCGCTGACCGCCGGCGCGGGCGCCTGGGGGACGGCCGGCGTATCAGACTGTTGCGGGGTCGGCGCCGGCATCGGCTCCAGCGGCGCGTTGATGTCGCCGCTCAGCGGCGGCAGCGCGCTGTCGAATTCGGTCTCGGGGACGATCGCACCCTGCGGCTGCGCGGCCGGGTCCTGGCTCCGGGCGTCGGAATCCTGGTCGGACGGATCGGCGGCAGGCGCACCGCCGGCGGCGGTTGCGGGCGGCTTCGAAAGCTGCGCCGTCGGCGCCGCGTACGCCGACGGAATCACGAATGTACCGGCCAAAAGGCTCCAGTACAGCGATCGACGATTGTCCCCCACAACTTCCCCATACGCTCGCCAGCGCCCACACGCGCCTTCCCCCGGTACCACGTAAACCACGATAAGAGCTACTTAGTTCCGTTGGCGGCGAAATCGTTTCGGGTGCATCCAGATCGCGCGCGCCGCGTTGGAGGTGGGACGACCGAAATCGAGGAACACCGATGACCGACGCCGCGCCCACCTCCGGCAGTACGCCCGATACCGGCCAGACTGCCGAAGATGTCGACGTGACCGAGAGCAAGCTCCACCCGGAGCCGCACGAGGTCCCCGGCGTCGCCTCGACCCATCCCTGGCAGCATCCCTGGGCGGCGTGGAAGTCGATCCTGAAGCGCATCTACGCCATGAACGGCTACCACAACCTGTCGCTGATGGCGGCGGGCGTCGCCTTCTACTGCTTCCTGTCGTTCGTGCCGCTGCTCGGCGCGATCGTGATGACCTATGGCCTCGTCGCCGATCCGGGCACCGTCTCCGAGCATATGAAGACGGTGTTCGAGCTGGTGCCGGCCGACGCCGCGCGGCTGATCTCAGACCAGCTCATCGCCGTCGCTACCACCGCCGCGTCCAAGGCGGGGCTCGGCCTCGGCATCGCGCTGTTCTTCTCGATCTACGGCGCGATGCGCGCGTCGAGCGCGATCATCCAGGCGCTCAACGTGATCTACGAGGAGGAGGAGAGCCGCAACATCATCCGCACCACCCTCGCCTCGGCGATGCTGACGCTGGGCGCGGTGTTCGCGGCGCTGGTCGGGCTCTTCTCGGCCGGTGCGCTCGGCTATCTGCAGAACGCCGTCAACGTGCTGGGCCGGGTCGGTGTCGTCACCATCCAGATCCTCACCTGGGTTGTCGCCATCTCGATCGCCAGCGGCACCTTCGCCTTCATCTATCGCTATGCCCCGGATCGCGCCCGCGCGCAGTGGCAGTGGCTGTCGATCGGCTCAGTCGCCGCGACGCTGCTGTGGGGCCTCGCGACGCTGGGGTTCGGCGTCTATGCGGCGAACTTCGCCAACTACAACGCCACCTACGGCGCGCTGGGCGCGGTCGTGGTGCTGCTGATGTGGCTGTTCGTGTCGTGCTACGCGGTGCTGATCGGCGCCGAGATCAACGCCGAGTCCGAGCGCCAGACCGGGGTCGATTCGACCACCGGCCGTCCGCGTCCGGCCGGTCGCCGTGGCGCGACGATGGCCGACCAGCTGCCGAGCAAGCGCCAGCACAAGCCGCGCCGCGACAAATACTGACGCCGTCGCGCGGGCGGCGGAGCGGGAACCCGACTCGCCGGCCGCGCGTAGGTGCGGCTCGGAGAGGATGCCACCCACACCCATGTTCAGTTGGAAGCACGAGGCGCAGGAGCGCCTGGAAGCGATGATGTTCGCCCATGTCGGCGAGCGCGATTTTCCGTGCGTCGGCGCCAAGGCGGCGCTCGCCAAGGGCACGCTGGAAGTGTTCGGCTGCACCCGCATCGACAGCGCGTGGGACGACGTGCGCATCCACGACGCGCTGCTGCGCTTCGCCCAGGCCTATCGCCGCGACAAGACGATGTACCGCAGCTTCGCGGTGGTGTTCGACGGCCCGGACGGACTGTCGGAGGCCGAGTTCGAGCGCGCGCTGTGGCAGCGCGTCCAGTCGCTGTCCGACAAGGACGTGTGGCGGGGCCAGGAGTATGACACGCGCGTCAGCCCCGATCCGGAGAACCCGCACTTCTCGCTGAGCTTCGGCGGCGAGGCGTTCTTCGTCGTCGGACTGCACCCGAACTCCAGCCGCCCGGCGCGCCGCTTCGACCGGCCGACGATGGTGTTCAACCTCCACGACCAGTTCGAACGGCTGCGTGCCGAGGGCAAATACGAGAGCATGCGCGAGAAGATCCTGGTGCGCGACGAGGCGCTGGCCGGATCGCGCAACCCGATGCTGTCGCGCCACGGCGATGCCAGCGAGGCGCGCCAGTACAGCGGCCGCGCCGTCGACGACGCCTGGCGCTGCCCGTTCACCTATTCCGGAGACGCGTGATTACCACCCACACCATCCCCGAGCGCAGCGGCACCGCCTTCCGGCTGGCGAAGGGCGAGACGCTGACCGTGATCGACCCGCGCGGCGAGCAGGTTTCCGACCTGCTGGCGTTCAATGCGCACGATCTGGACGAGGTGATCTCCTCCGGCCGCACGCTCGACTATGCCGAGACGCTGTATCTGACGACCGGGCACAGCCTCTATTCGAACCGCTCGCAGGTGATGCTGGAGATCGTCGAGGACACGGTGGGGCGGCACGACTTCCTGCTCACCCCCTGCTCCTACGACACCTTCCACCATTTCTACCCCAAGCTCGAGCCGCACCGCGGCTGCTTCGGCAATCTGGCGGCGGCGCTGGAGCCCTATGGCATCGCGCCGGATCGCATCCCGGTGGCGTTCAACTGCTTCATGAACGTGCCGATCGACGGCGAGACGGGAAAGCTGCGCGTGCTGCCGCCGATCAGCAAGGCCGGCGACTTCATCCGCTTCCGCGCGCACATGGACCTGGTGATCGGCCTCACCGCCTGTTCCGCGCCGGATTCCAACGGCGGCACGTTCAAGCCGATCGACTATCGCGTGGAGCAGACGGAGGTCGCCTGACAAGGGAGCGCCCGTCCCTTCCACCTCCCGTCACCCCAGCGAAGGCGGGACATTTGCATAACCGGTTTTTTGGTGAAGCGGTGGCGTGAATGGTGGTTGCGGCGGCGGGAGTGGCGACGCGGCGGGGATCG
>NZ_JBIUCZ010000049.1:0-15461 GCF_047975845.1 Sphingomonas mangrovi
AACAACACCCCCAGAAAGTGCCTCGGCTTCCGTACCCCCGCCGAGGCATTCCAACTGTTGCACTTCGAATGTGAATCCACATGCTGACTTCCGTCAGCATGACAGGGAGTGGGAGGCTGGCGCCCTACTCCCCCACCGTGAGCACGATCTTGCCGATGTGGTCGCCCGCCTCCATCCGGCGGTGCGCCTCGGCGGCCTCGGCGAGCGGGAAGCTGCGGTCCATCAGCGGGCGCAGCGTGCCTTCCGCCACGAACGGCCACACCAGCCGGCCGATCTCTTCTGCGACGAGCGTCTTGAACCTGGCGTCGCGCGGGCGCAGCGTCGATCCGGTCAGCGTCAGCCGGCGACGCATCACCTGCCAGATCGGGATCGTCGCCTCCGCCCCGCGCTGCACCGCGATCGAGACGTGGCGGCCGTCTTCGGCCAGGCACTTGAGATTGCGCGGTACATAGTCGCCGCCGACCATGTCGAGCACCGCCGCGACCCCCGCGCCGCCGGTGATCGCCTGGACCCGCTCGACGAAATCCTCGCTCTTGTAGTCGATCGCGTGGGTCGCGCCGTGCGCGAGCGCCGCCGCGACCTTGTCGGCCGACCCCGCGGTCACGATCACGTCGACGTCGAACAGCCGGCACAGGCCGATCGCCATCGTACCGATGCCGCTGGTGCCGCCGTGGACCAGCACCGTGTCGCCGGCCTGGACATAGGCGCGCTCGAACAGGTTGGTCCACACGGTGAACAGCGTTTCGGGCAGCGCCGCGGCTTCCGCCATCGCGAGCCCGTCGGGCACCGGCAGGCACTGGCCGGCGGGCGCCACCGCATATTCGGCATAGCCGCCGCCGCCGAGCAGCGCGCACACCGGCGTGCCGAGCAACGCCGGATCGACACCCTCGCCCAGCGCCGCCACCGTGCCGGCGACCTCCAGCCCCGGGATCGACGGCGCGCCCGGCGGCGGCGGATAGTTGCCGGCGCGCTGGAGCAGGTCGGGCCGGTTGACCCCGGCGGCGGCGACGCGAATCAGCAACTCGCCGTCGCCGGGCTGCGGCACCGGGCGCTCGACCGGCACCAGCACCTCCGGCCCGCCCGGCGTCTCCGGGTCGATCGCGATCATGGTTCCGGGCATGGTCTCCGGCATGGTCTCGGGAAGGTTCATCGGCGTGTGGCCCCCTTGGTCGCCGCGCTTGCCCGGCGTTATTGACATCGCGCAATCAAGGGTCAACGCTGTGCCCCATGGACGCCGAGGAAATTCTGCCGCGTCGCCGGGACGACGTGCTGGCGCAGCTGGCCCGAGAGGACCTGGACCCGCTTTCGGTCGCCGAGCTCCACGCGCGGATCGCCGCGCTGGAGGCGGAGATCGCCCGCTGCCGGGCCCGCGCCGAGCGCGCGGTCGATCACCGCGCCAGCGCCGACGCGCTCTTCCGACGGTGAGCGGCCGCGCGCCGCTCGCAGGACCGCATTGCCGGCGCCGCCGCAGGGCCCGAGTGGTTGATGCGGCGCGTCTCCGTCCCGACATAGGTGCAAACGGCCGGCGCAAGTCCGTCGGCCCGGTTGGAGTACCCGTCTGATGCCATCCTTTGCCTCCGCCCTCGAAACGACGCTGCACAAGGCGCTCGAGGCCGCGTCCACCCGGCGCCACGAATATGCCACGCTCGAGCATCTGCTGTTCGCGCTCGTCGAGGACGAGCATGCCTCCAAGGTCATGGGCGCGTGCGGCGTCGACCTGGGCGAGCTCAAGGCGACCGTCGCCCAGTATCTCGACACCGAGCTCGACGCGCTGAAGGTCGATTCGGCCACCGATCCCTCGCCCACCTCGGGCTTCCAGCGCGTCGTCCAGCGCGCGATCCTGCACGTCCAGTCTTCGGGCCGCGACGAAGTGACGGGTGCCAACGTGCTCGTCGCGCTGTTCTCCGAACGCGAAAGCTACGCCGTCTACTTCCTCCAGCAGCAGGACATGAGCAGGCTCGATGCGGTCAGCTTCATCAGCCACGGCGTCGGCAAGGGCGGCTCGCCGTCCGAGGCGCGCGAAGTGAAGGGCGCCGAGGAGGAAAAGCCCAAGGGCGATCCCAAGGGCAAGAGCGAGAGCGCGCTCAAGCAGTTCTGCGTCGACCTCAACGAAAAGGCCAAGATCGGCAAGGTCGATCCGCTGATCGGGCGTTCGGCCGAAGTCGACCGCACGGTGCAGATCCTGTGCCGCCGTTCCAAGAACAACCCGCTCTATGTGGGCGATCCCGGCGTCGGCAAGACCGCGATCGCGGAAGGCCTGGCGCGCAAGATCGTCGAGGGCGACGTGCCCGAAGTGCTGCTGCCCGCGGTCATCTATTCGCTCGACATGGGCGCGCTGCTGGCGGGCACCCGTTATCGCGGCGATTTCGAGGAGCGGCTCAAGCAGGTCGTCAACGAGCTGGAAAAGCTGCCGCACGCGATTCTGTTCATCGACGAGATCCACACGGTGATCGGCGCCGGCGCCACCTCGGGCGGGGCGATGGACGCGTCGAACCTGCTGAAGCCAGCGCTGTCGGGCGGTTCGATCCGCTGCATCGGCTCGACCACCTACAAGGAATTCCGCAACCACTTCGAAAAGGATCGCGCGCTCCTGCGCCGGTTCCAGAAGATCGACGTCAACGAACCGTCGGTCGAGGACACGATCAAGATCCTCACCGGCCTGCGCACCGCGTTCGAGGGGCACCATTCGGTGAAATACACCCCCGACGCGATCAAGTCGGCGGTGGAGCTGTCGGCGCGCTACATCAACGATCGCAAGCTGCCCGACAAGGCGATCGACGTGATCGACGAGGTGGGCGCGATGCAGATGCTGGTCGCCCCGTCCAAGCGCAAGAAGACGATCACCACGCGCGAGGTCGAGGCCGTGATCGCGACGATGGCGCGCATCCCGCCCAAGTCGGTATCGACCGACGACACCCGCGTGCTCGCCAACCTGGAGACCGACCTCAAGCGCGTCGTGTTCGGCCAGGACGAGGCGATCCAGGTACTGTCCTCAGCGATCAAGCTCAGCCGCGCGGGGCTTCGCGATCCGGACAAGCCGATCGGCAACTATCTCTTCTCCGGCCCGACCGGCGTCGGGAAGACCGAGGTCGCGCGCCAGCTCGCCGAGATCCTGGGTATCCCGCTCCAGCGCTTCGACATGTCCGAATATATGGAGCGCCATTCGGTCAGCCGGCTGATCGGCGCCCCTCCGGGCTATGTCGGCTACGACCAGGGCGGGCTGCTCACCGACGCGGTCGACCAGAACCCACATTCGGTGCTGCTGCTCGACGAAATCGAAAAGGCGCATCCGGACCTGTTCAACATCCTGTTGCAGGTGATGGACAACGGCAAACTGACCGACCACCACGGCAAGACCGTCGATTTCCGCAACACCATCCTGATCATGACCACCAACGCCGGTGCGTCGGACATGGCCAAGGAATCGATCGGCTTCGGCCAGATCAGCCGCGAGGACGTGCAGGAAGAGGCGGTGAAGAAGCTCTTCACGCCGGAGTTCCGCAACCGCCTCGATGCGATCGTGCCGTTCGGCTATCTGCCGACCGAGGTGGTCGAGCGGGTGGTGGAGAAGTTCATCCTCCAGCTCGAGCTGCAGCTCGCCGACCGCAACGTCCACATCCAGCTGGACGAGGCGGCCAAGAGCTGGCTGACGGAACGCGGCTACGACAAGCTCTATGGCGCGCGGCCGATGGGCCGGCTGATCCAGGAGAAGGTCAAGCAGCCGCTCGCCGAGGAGTTGCTGTTCGGCAAGCTCGTCCACGGCGGCGAGGTGTCGGTGAAGCTCAAGGACGGCGCGCTCACCTTCGAGATCACGCCGGCCGCGCCGCGCAAGCCCAAGAAGGGCGGCAAGGCCAAGGCACCCGCCAAGGCGTAACCAGATCGGCCCCGGTCCTCGCGATCGGGGCCGCGGTTTGCAACCGGAACGGCGCTTAACGGATTTTTCGCACGCGTAACGATATTGCGCCTGCCGTGATCCGGAGCATGATTCGAATGGCGCAGATCGTCTGCGCACTGTTGCTGGTGAATGTCGCGCTGGCGCGCCCGGTGACGACGCCACCGGGCCGACCGGCCCCGCTCGCCACCTGCATCCTTCCCGACGCGACCGGCACGACGCCGCGCGCGCTGTTCGCCGCCCCCGACCGCTTCGACTGCGTCACGCCGCAGCGCGCGTTCGGGCCCGGCGACTATTGGGTGCTGTCCGATCCGCTTTCGCTTGCCGCCACCGCCGACGAGCCGCTGCGGCTGCGGATGATGAGCCTGTGGCAGCAGTCGGTGACGCTCCACATCCTCTATGGCGATGGCCATGTCGAAACCTTCGCCGCCGACCAGAACGGGCTGACCCGCCGCATCCAGCTCGGCGCGCTGGTCGAGTTCGCGATCCCGACGCGCCCCGCCCCGGCGGTCCGGCTGCTGTGGCACGTCCGCGGCGCGGCCAACCTGCGCGGCATCCTGCTGGGCCCCAAGCTGGTGACGCGGGGCCAGGCCGAGCGCGACACGCTGACGATGGCGGCGATCTATGCCGGCTTCGCGGGGCTGTGCATCGCGCTCATCGTCTACAATCTGGCGCTGTGGAAGGCGCTGCGCCACCGCTTCCAGCTCGCCTATTGCGCGATGCTGCTGTGCCTGTTGTTCTACGCCGTCTCCTCCTCGGGCGCGCTCGCGTGGCTGCTGCCGGGCATCGCGAACAATCATCGCATCGCCGTCAACTACATCATGCTCGCCTGGAGCGCGGCGGCCGCGCTGGCGTTCAGCCGCAGCTTCTTCGAGGCGCGGGTGTTCGAAGGCTGGGTCGGGCGGCTGACCGAGCTGTCGATGGTCGGCATGACCGCGCTGGGGGTGCTGTTCCTGCTGATCGCCCCGGTCGACATCCATGTGCTCGACGCGTTCTTCTCGCTGTCGTTCCTCGCGCTGGTGGGCGTGGTGGTGCCGATCCTGTGGCGGGCGTGGCGGCGGCGGAGCAACTATCTGTGGCTGTTCGCGCTGACCTGGGCGTCGCCGCTGGCGATGGTGGTGGTCCGCGTCTCGTCGAACCTGGGGCTGCTGCCGTGGCGGTTCTGGATCGACAATTCGACGGTCGTTGCGATGAGCTCGGAAGCGCTGCTCACCGGCCTGGCGATCGCCTATCGCATCCGCCTGCTCAGCATCGAGCGCGACACCGCGATCCTGCAGGAGCTCAGCACCCGGCGGCTCGCCGACACCGATCCGCTGACCGGGCTGCTCAACCGCCGCGCCTTCCTCGCCCAGGCGGTCGGGCGGCTCGCGCCGCAGCAGCTGCTCGTCGCCGACGTGGATCATTTCAAGCGGGTCAACGATCTGGTCGGCCACGACGGCGGCGACGAAGTGCTGCGCGTGGTCGCGCGGACGCTGCGCCGCACGGTGCCGGCCGGCACGGTGATCGCCCGCCTGGGCGGCGAGGAGTTCGCGATCCTCGCCGATGCGCGCGCCGCGCTCAACCCGGAAGCGCTGCTCGCGGCGTTGCGCGCGGCAGCGATGCCCTATGCGCTGGAGATCACCGCCAGCATCGGCAGCTGCACCGGCCCGCTCGCCGACGAGGCCGACTGGCAGCGGCTGTACCACCACGCCGACGCCGCGCTGTTCGCCGCCAAGCACGCCGGCCGCGATCGCGTCCACTGGGCCGAGCCGACGCGCGCCGCCGCCTGAGAAGCCCGGTCCTACCCGACCGTGTCATCCTGACGAAGGTCAGCATCCATTGCCGCTGCGCTCACGGCTCGGGGCGCAGCGCGTCTGGATGCTGACTTCCGTCAGCATGACGAAGGATGAAAGAGGTTCGCCCTACTGCTCGTCGCCCATCCGCAGCGCGGCGATGAAGGCTTCCTGCGGGATGCTGACCGAGCCGTACTCGCGCATCTTCGCCTTGCCCTTCTTCTGCTTCTCCAGGAGCTTGCGCTTGCGGGTGGCGTCGCCGCCATAGCATTTGGCGGTCACGTCCTTGCGCATCGCGCTGATCGTCTCGCGCGCGATCACCTTGCCACCGATCGCCGCCTGGATCGGGATCTTGAACATGTGCCTGGGGATCAGCTCCTTCAGCCGCTCGACCATGCCGCGGCCGCGCACTTCCGCGGTGCCACGGTGGACGATCATGCTCAGCGCATCGACCGGCTCCTCGTTGACGAGGATGCTCATCTTGACGAGGTCGCCCTCGCGATAGCCGATCTGCTCATAGTCGAAGCTGGCATAGCCCTTCGACAGCGACTTCAGCCGATCGTAGAAGTCGAACACGACTTCGTTGAGCGGCAGCTCGTAGGTCGCCTGCGCGCGGCCGCTGACATAGGTCAGGTTCTTCTGAATGCCGCGCCGATCCTGGCACAGTTTGAGGATCGAGCCGAGATACTCGTCGGGAACGTAGATCGTCGCTTCGATCCACGGCTCGCTGATGGTCGCGATCTTGTTGGGATCGGGCATGTCGGCGGGGTTGTGCAGGTCGATCTTCTTGATCCCCGCGGGATCGGGATGGGTCAGCTCGATCTCGTACACCACCGACGGTGCGGTGGTGATGAGGTCGAGGTCGTATTCGCGGGTCAGCCGTTCCTGGATGATCTCCAGGTGGAGCAGCCCCAGGAAGCCGCAGCGGAAGCCGAAGCCCAGCGCCGCGCTGGTCTCCATTTCGAAGCTGAAGCTCGCGTCGTTGAGCCGCAGCTTGCTGATCGATTCGCGCAGCTTGTCGAAGTCGTTGGCGTCGACCGGGAACAGCCCGCAGAACACCACCGGCTGCACTTCCTTGAACCCCGGCACGGCCTCGGCCGCCGGACGCTTGGCATCGGTGATGGTGTCGCCGACGGCAGTCTGCGCGACTTCCTTGATCTGCGCGGTGATGAAGCCGATCTCGCCCGGACCCAGGTCGGTCAGCTGCTCGATCTTGGGCCGGAAGCAGCCGACGCGGTCCACCAAATGGGTGGTGCCGGCGTTCATGAACTTGATCTGCTGGCCCTTCTTGAGCGTGCCGTCGATCACGCGGACCAGAATCACGACGCCCAGATAGGGGTCGTACCAGCTGTCGACCAGCATTGCCTTCAATGGCGCATTGGCGTCGCCCGACGGCGCCGGGATCCGCTCGACCACCGCGTCCAGGATCTCCTCGATGCCGATCCCGGCCTTGGCCGAGGCGAGCACCGCGTTGGACGTGTCGAGGCCGATGATGTCCTCGATCTCGGTCTTCACCCGCTCGGGCTCGGCGGCGGGCAGGTCGATCTTGTTGATGACCGAGATGATCTCGTGGTCGTGCTCGATTGACTGGTAGACGTTGGCGAGCGTCTGCGCCTCGACGCCCTGCGCCGCATCGACCACCAGCAGCGCGCCTTCGCACGCCGCCAGGCTGCGCGACACCTCGTAGGCGAAGTCGACGTGGCCGGGGGTGTCCATCAGGTTGAGGACGTGGCCCTTCCACTCCAGGCGCACGGTCTGCGCCTTGATGGTGATGCCGCGCTCCTTCTCGATCTCCATGTTGTCGAGCACCTGCGCCGACATCTCGCGGTCGGAGAGGCCCCCGGTGCGCTGGATCAGCCGATCCGCGAGCGTCGACTTGCCGTGATCGATGTGCGCGATGATCGAGAAATTGCGGATCTTGCTGAGTTCTGTCGCCATGATTCCGCGCGGTTAGCACCCGCACCGCCCGATGCGAAGAGCCCGCGCGCAGCCGGCGTCCTCCAGCACGTGAGAAAGGCGAAAAGAGGCGCTTGTGCCGCGCGAAAACGCTGATATAAGCCGCCGCCTGCCACCCAGTCAGCGACCGGGACGGCATCGGTCGGGGAATAGCTCAGCCTGGTAGAGCACTGTGTTCGGGACGCAGGGGCCGGAGGTTCGAATCCTCTTTCCCCGACCATTTTCTTCCAAGACATCGCGACAGAGACCCAGCAGGGCACGAACGCCTTCGCCTGAGCTGTTTCGCATTCGCAGCATTGTAACGCGCGCGCGAAACGCCAGATAGCGGGCTCAATGTCTTTGCACCTCCCGCACGGGCTGGATCCGCGGAAGCTGCTGCGTCCGCGGCGTCGCGGCATCGCCTCCGTCACCTCCGAGGTTCGCGACGGCATCGTGCCCGCCGGCGACGGGATCGCGCAGACCAGCGACGAGCAGGGCGGCGTCGCACAGGGCGCCAACTACCGCACCGTCGCGCTGATCGTCGCCTGCGCGATGTTCATGGAGAATCTGGACGCAACCGTGCTCGCCACCGCACTGCCGACGATGGCGCGCGACTTCGGCGTGCATGCGCCGGAGATGAGCATCGCGCTCACGGCCTATCTGCTCGCGCTCGCGATGTTCATCCCCGCCTCCGGTTTCGTCGCCGACCGCTTCGGCGCCAAGCCCGTGTTCCGCGGCGCGATCGCGGCGTTCGTGCTCGGCTCGCTCGCGTGCGGGCTTGCGCCCACCCTGCCGAGCATGGCCGCCGCGCGCTTCCTTCAGGGTATCGGCGGTGCGATGATGATGCCCGTCGGGCGGCTGGTGCTGCTGCGCTCGGTCGCCAAGCGCGACATGGTGTCGGCGATGGCGTGGCTGATCATGCCGGCGCTGATCGGTCCGATTCTGGGGCCGCCCGTCGGCGGGTTCATCGTCACCTATGCCGACTGGCGCTGGATCTTCTGGCTCAACCTGCCGATCGGGCTCGCCGGCTTCCTGCTGGTAGGGCGGTTCATCGCCGACGTGCGCGAACCCGGTGCGCAGCCGTTCGACCGCGCCGGCTTCCTGTTGTCGGCGGCCGCGCTCGGCTGTCTGCTGCTGGGGTTCGAGATGGCGAGCCGCTCGGACGGCGCGCGCCTCGCCGCGCCGCTGATCGGGTTCGGCGCGGTCGCCGGGCTGCTCTATCTGCGCCACGCGCGGCGCACGGCGCATCCGATCCTCGACCTGTCGCTGATGCGGGTGCCGACCTTCCGCCTGTCGGTACTCGGCGGATCGCTCACCCGCGTCACCCAGGGCGCGCAGCCGTTTCTGCTGCCGCTGATGATGCAGCTCGGCTTCGGCCTCACCGCGGCACAGAGCGGGGCGATGACGGTGGCGACCGCGATCGGATCGTTCGGCATGAAGGGCGTGGCGCGGCGACTGCTACACCGCTTCGGCTTCCGCTCGAGCCTGATCGTGATGGGGCTGCTCGCGACCGCCTCCTACGCGGTGTGCGGGCTGTTCCGCCCCGGCTGGCCCATGCCGGCGATGTTCGCGGTGCTGGTCGTCTCGGGCTTCCTGATGTCGTTCCAGTTCACCGCCTACAACACCATCGCCTATGACGAGATCGACAAGGCGCGGATGAGCGCGGCCACCAGCTTCTATTCGACCTTCCAGCAGCTGATGCTGTCGCTGGGCATCTGCACCGCCAGCCTGGCGCTGCACACGTCGATGCTGGCAACCGGTCGAGCGAGCCCCGGCTTCGCCGACCTCTCCGCCGCCTTCTGGACGGTGACGGCGATCTCGCTGGGCGCACTGCTGGTCAACCTGCGCTTCGATCGCCAGGCCGGCGCCGAACTGAGCGGACGGACGCCGCGCGGGTAAGCCGACCTTGCGGCGGTACGGGACGCTGCATAGACCCGACGCGTTCCCAATGCTCGGAAGGCCTTCCATGCGTCCTCGTCTGTTTGTGCTGCTGCTCGCTGCTGGGGCGATGCTGCCCGGCGCCTCGACCCTCGCCGCGCCGGCCGCACCGGTCTTCGCCGCATCGGCCGAGGACGCGGCGTTCGAAGCTTTGGGCAAGCGCTTTCTCGACGAGATCGGGCGGCTGCGCCCGACCTATGCGACCTATCTGGGCGACCATCGCTTCGATGCGGAGGTCGACGACCTCTCCGCCGCAGGCCGGGCGCGCGAGGTGGCGGCGCTGAAGCGCACCCAAGCGGCGCTGACGCGGATCGACCGCAGCAAGCTCGGCCGCGAGAATCAGGTCGACGCCGCACTGCTCGCCAACGAGCTCGCCTATCAGCTATGGACGCTGGAGACGCTCAAGCCGTTCGAATGGGACCCGCAGGGCGCCAACGAATCGGTGTCGGGCGGGCTCTATCTGCTCGCCGCACGCGATTTCGCACCCTGGCCGCAGCGGCTGCGCGCCGCGACGTCGCGGATGGAGAAGATCCCGGCGATGTACCGCCAGATGCGCGCCAGCCTGGTGCCTGCGCGCGTGCCGGAGATCTTCGCCAAGACCGTGTCGCAGCAGAACGCCGGCGTGCTCCAGATCGCCGAAGCGATGCTCGCGCCGCATAAGGGCGAGCTGCCCGCCGCCGACCAGCAGCGCTTCGACGCGGCGCTCGCCGCGCTCAAGACCGCGGTCGCCGATCAGCAGACGTGGCTCGACACCGTGCTGGTGCCGCAGGCCAAGGGCGACTTCCGCCTGGGCGCCGAGCGCTACGACCGCAAGCTCGCCTTTGCATTGGTGACGCCGCTCAGCCGCGCCGAGATCAAGGCGCGCGCGCTCAAGGCCAAGGCGGATGCCCGCTCGGACATGTATGCAATCGCGCGCACCGTGCTGGCGGGCAAGCCGGGCGCGCCGGCGCTTCCCGCTTCCCCCACGCCCGACCAGCAGCAGAAGGCGATCGAGGCGGCGCTTGAGTTGACGTATGCCCAGCGTCCAGACCGTGACGGCGTGATCGCGAAGGCGACGGAGACGCTGCGCCAGGCGACAGACTTCGTGCGCGCCAAGAACCTCGTCACCGTGCCCGACACGCCGGTCCAGATCATCGAGATGCCCAAGTTCCGCCAGGGGGTCGCCGTCGCCTATTGCGACAGCCCGGGGCCGTTCGAAAAGCAGCTCGGCACTTTTTACGCGGTGTCGCCGATCCCCGCCGACTGGAGCGACGAACAGGCGACGTCGTTCCTGCGCGAATACAACGACTATATGATCCACGACCTGAGCGTGCACGAGGCGATGCCGGGGCACTACCTGCAGATCGCGCACGCCAACGAATATCCGTCGACGCTGCGCGCGGTGCTCGCCTCAGGCCCGTTCATCGAAGGCTGGGCGGTCTATGGCGAAGGGATGATGGCCGACGAGGGCTATCTGAACGGCGATCCGCTGTTCAAGCTGACGGTGCTCAAGATGCGACTACGCTCGATCACCAACACGTTGCTCGACATCGGCATCCACACCGAAGGCATGACCGAGGCGCAGGCGATGGCGCTGATGATGCAGGGCGCATTCCAGCAGGAGCGCGAGGCGGCGGGCAAGTGGACGCGCGCGCGCCTCTCCTCCACCCAGCTGCTGAGCTACTTCGTCGGCTATTCCGAGCATATGGAGCTTCGCGAGGCGGCGAAGCGGCGCGAGGGCGCGCGCTTCGACCTCAAGCGCTACAACGATGCGCTGCTCGCGCACGGCTCGCCGCCGGTACGCTACGTCCGCGCGCTGATGTTCGGGGAAGCGATCCGCTAGCGGTGCAGATCGCGGCCGGAGACCCCGGTTTGCGCCAGGGGGACGGTTCCTGGTCGTCGTGCCAGCGAAAGCTGGCATCTCCCGCCCCAAGCCCCGCGCCGGGATCGTTTTGCCCGCGCCGACGGTTGCTCCCGGAACCCGGGCGACCGCCCCCTTTGCGAGGATCGCCCGTGTACCTGCTCTTCCTTCTGTTCGCAGTGGCGGCCGGCGTCACCAGTGCGCTGCAATCGGGCACCAACAACGCGCTGCAGAAGGCGCTCGGCACGCAGCTGTGGACGGTGTCGATCGTCTCGCTGGTGACGCTCACCGTCTCGCTGCTGCTGTCGCTGGCGACGGGCGAGCGGCTGCCGAACGGCGCGGCGGTCGCGCAGGCGCCGTGGTGGGCGTGGACCGGCGGGGTGCTCGGCATCGTCTTCGTGCTGGCGACGGTCTATGCCTCGCCCCGCCTGGGTGCCGGGCTGTTCGTCGCGCTGATCGTCACCGCGTCGACCGTCGCGGCGCTGGTGCTCGACCATTTCGGCTGGATGGGATTCGAGATCCACCAGGCCGGCATCGCCCGCATCGCCGGCGCGGCGCTGATGATCACCGGCGTCGCGCTGATCGCGATCTTCTAGGCGCCCGGCCGTTCGCCCCCTCCCGTTCGTATCGAGTAGGGATCGAGCTTGTCGAGAGACCGTATCGAGAGAGCCGCAAGCACTGATCTCTCGATACGCCGTCTCGACAAGCTCGACGGCTACTCGAGACGAACGGAGGAAAAAGCGAAAGAGCCGCCGGTGCGACCCTAGCCACCCGTCCGCTGCGGCGGCGCGAAGGCCGGCGCCTCGGACGGGACGGCGGCGTTGCGCCAGCGCGCGACGGGTACCACCACGGGGCCGGCGTCGCTCCGGCGGCGCTGGATCAGGGTCGCGCCCTGTTGCGCGGTGCCGCCGATCGTCGCGCGTGTGCGCACCCAGAAGGTGTCGGAGCGCAAGCTCGCCCCCGCCGGCATGGTCACGCCCTCGTCCGCCAGATCGGCGAGCGACAGGAACCCCTGGCGCGCGCGGATGGCGGCGAGGCGGTCGGCGACGGCCGCGTCGTTGAACAGCACCGTCAGCAGCTCGGGCGAGGCGGCGTTGAGGTTGATCGTCTTGGCGCCTGGCAGCGCCGTCGCCAGCAGCTGGAGCCGGTCGGCGACCTCGGGCGGCACCCCCGAATAGCGCAGCGGCCGCAGGTCGGCGATCGGGCCGTGTTCGCGGATCAGCGCGACCGCCGCGGCGGTCTGTCCGTCGTCGAGCCCGGCGGCGCGGGCGACCTTGGCGAACAGCAGCTGCGCGCTCAGATCGTCGCCGCGCACGGCGTTGACGTTGAACCGCCCCTGCGCATCGGCGATCGCGAGATCGAATCGGCCGCCTTCGATCGGCACGTCGCTGTCGGCGATCGCGCCCCAGGGCTCGGTCGGATAATCGGCATCGGGTGCGTCGCGGGCGTCGCGGCGGAGCGCCACGATCGCCGAGGCCTCGCCGCCGCGCACGATCGCGAGCGCGCGCGCCGCCTCGCGCGAGCGGATCGCCCGATCGAGCGCAATCTCCTCGCGGCTGATCAGCAGCAGGACGATGCCGCTGGCGATCGCGACGAACATCAACACGTTGACGAGGATCATCCCCTCCTCGCCGGGCGGACGCCGTGTCACTTCGGCGTGCTCGGCGCGATCGGGAGCGTCACCACCCGCCGCACCGTTCCGGCCATGCCGCTGGGCGCCGACACCGCCAGCTCGACCGCGACCGCGCGCGGCCAGCGGTCGGCGCGTTCCTCATCGGGGGGCCAGGCGTCGAGCCAGCCGCCGTCGAAATAGCGCCAGCGCGCGCTCTGCACCCCGGCGAGCACGCGCTGCGGCCGGCCGTCGACGGTGCGGCCGAACACGCCGCCGGCAAGGCGGTAGGAAACCGAGATCGCCGGCCCGCCGAAGCCGGGCGCGGCGCGGACGAAGGACACGCCGTTGGCATCGCCCGTCACCGTGCCGGGGGCGAGCTGGTCGAAGTCGCTGTCGACGACGAACATCGCGCGCTGCACCTCGGCGATGCGGTCGAGCCGCTTCTCGGTCCGCCCCTGGACCGAAAGGATACCGTCGACCAGCGTCACGCCCGCCACCGCGATGAGCGCGAACAGCCCCAGCGAGATCATCAGCTCGATGAGGGTGAAGCCGCCCTCCCCCTCGGGCGCGGCACGGGTCACGCGCCCTGGCTCACCGCGACCTTGGTGTAGCCGTCGCGCCCGGCGACCAGGATCGCGAAGCTGCGCGCGCAGCTGCCGTCGGTGCGGAAGCGCACCGCGCCAGTCGCGCCGTCGAACCCCTGCTCGCCGAGCAAACCCTCGCGGTTCAGCCGGTCGGCGGTGCGCAGCTGGCGGGCGATGCCGGCCGCGTCGTAGGCGAGCGCAGCGATAGCGCCGGGCCGGCCGCCGTTGCGTGCGGCATAGGCGCCGGCGAACCGCTCGAACCCTTCCGGATCGGGGCTGGCGATCCATGCGCCCTCCAGCGCGGCGAGCGCCTCCGGCCGATAGTCGACGCCCTGGAAGGTCGCGAGCAGCTGCACCCCCGCGTCGTGCAGCGCGCGGGCGGCGGCGAGCAGCGGCGCGCCGCCACCGGGCACCAGCACCGCGTCGGGCGGATCGCCGGAGGACGGCAGCGGTGCGCCGGGGGCGACGGTGACGCTGCGCACGGTGATGCCGAGTTCGGCCTCCATCGCCTTGGCGGCGTCGATCGAGGCGGTCGACCAGGCGCCGCCGTCGCCGACCACCAGCAGCTGGCGGATGCCGCGCGAGCGGGCGTAGCGCAGGATCGCCTGGGTGCTCTGCGACGCGGTGATGCCGAACAGGAAAGCGCCGCTGTTGCGCAAGGCGGCGTCGTTGGAGAAGGCGACGACCGGCACCGCGCCGCCCACCGCCTGCACCACCCCGGGCACCTCCGCCGCGGTGAGCGGGCCGAGCACCATCCCGGCCTTGGCCTTCAACGCCTGGCGCGCCGCCGCCGCCGCACCGGCGGGCGTGCCGGCGGTGTCGAACACGCGCAGCATCGGCTTGTCCGTCGGGGTACCGGATTGCGGAAGCATCGCCGCCTGCTGCATGCTAAGGCCCAGCGCCGCATGGGCCCCGGTCAGCGGGACCAGCAGCGCCACCGGGCGGGTTTCCTTCCGCGCCGCCAGCAAGGGAGCAGCGGCCCATGCCGCAGACGATAGCACGAGGGTCGATCGCAGCAGGCGAAGCGTCTGCCGCCGCGAGAAGTCCGGAAGGAGCGCGATCTCAGGCACGTCGGCGGTCTATCGCGTTCGCGGGGCTGGGAATAGCCTCGTTCGCGGTGGCGATGCTGGCGACGCTGCCGGCGAGCGCGGTGCTGACCGACCGCCCGTGGCGCAGCGGCGTCGCCGGCACGGTGTGGAACGGCGAAGTCGGCATCGCCGGCGGCAGCAAGGTCGAATGGCATTGGGCGCCGCTGCGCTCGCTCACCAGCCTGGGATTCGCGGTCGACTGGCGCGCGACCGGGCCGGACACCGACCTGGGCGGGCAGGCGCTGCTGTGGCCGGGATCGTGGCGGGTCGACCAGGTGAGCGGATCGGCCGACGCGAGCCTGCTCCAGGCGGCCGCGCCCGGCCTCCCCTTCGCCTGCGACCTGACGATGCAGGTCGAGCTGCCGAAGCTGGTGGCGGGCGGCGGGCGCCAGCAGGCGCAGGCGACGATCCTGTCGGACGCCGGCAGCTGCACCCCGCGCCCGGCGGGTGCGGCGAGCGCCGTGCCGGCGATGATCCTCACCGCCGAGCATGTCGGCCGCGAGACCCGCATCCGCCTGGCGCCGCAGACGCAGCGGAGACAGACGCTGGTCGACGCGACGCTGGCCGAGGACGGCGCCTACCGGATGACGCTGACCGGCGATGGTGCCCGGGCGCTGCCGTTCACCGGGCTGCCCGCCGGGGTGACGGTGGAGAGCCGGTTGTAGGGCAGCCACGCCTTCGCCCTGCCCCGTTCCTTCTTCGTCATGCTGACGGAAGTCAGCATGTGGATTCACATTCGAAGTGCAACAGTTGGAATGCCTCGGCGGGGGTACGGAAGCCGAGGCACTTTCTGGGGGTGT
>NZ_JBIUCZ010000050.1:0-15143 GCF_047975845.1 Sphingomonas mangrovi
AGCTTGCCGCTGCATTACAGGCCGGACAGATGGCAGCATCCGACTACGTGTCAGAACTTCCAGATACCGCTTGCAACCGAAGGGGCGTCCACAGATGATTCAGGCTCCGCAAGGAGACTGGCATGAGCGACCTGTTTTGGCTGACGGACGAGCAGATGGTGCGCCTGCGACCGTTCTTTCCCAAGAGCCATGGCAAGCCTCGGGTCGATGACCGACGGGTGCTGAGCGGCATCGTGTTCGTCAACCGCAACGGGCTGGGTTGGCGGGACTCACCCACGGACTATGGTCCGCACAAGACGCTGTACAATCGTGGAAGCGCTTGGGCGAGGCGGGCGTGTTCACGCGAATAATGGAAGGGCTGGCTGCGGTGGATGCCGAACCCAGGACCGTGATGATCGACGCGACTTACCTCAAGGCGCACCGCACGGCATCAAGCCTGCGGGTTAGAAACGCGATCTCGGCCGCCTGATAGGACGCACCAAGGGTGGCATGAAAACCAAGCTCCATGCCGTTGCTGACGCAAACGGCCGCCCGTTTAGCTTCCTCATGACAGCAGGCTAGGTCAGCGGCTACACCGGTGCGGCCGCACTGCTGGACGATTTGCCGAAGCGCCGTGGCTGCTCGGTGATCGCGGCTATGATGCCGATTGGTTCCGCGACGCTCTGCAGGCCAAGGGCATCCAGCCCTGCATCCCGGGCCGGCGATCAGGCAACGAGCCGGTCAGGTACGACAAGCGCCGCTACCGGCGCCGCAGCCGCATCGAGATCATGTTCGGTCGGCTCAAGGACTGGCGCCGTGTCGCCACCCGCTACGATCGGTGCCCGACCGTCTTCTTCCCCGCCGTCACCCTCGCTGCCACCGTCATCTTCTGGCTGTGATCAACGAGTACTGACCATAACAATGCTTCTCTGTCAGACATGATCCACCCCAGCGAGTTTGGCGCATTGCGCGCCTTTGCCGCCGTGCGTGGGCCCCGGCACGCGCGCAAATTCGCCGCCAAGATGGCGGGGATGGGCGTGCCCTTTTTTATTACGAGAACACCGAGGGCGGGCACGGTTCCGGCGCGGACATCAAGCGATCCGCCCGCACCATCGCGCTGACGATGACCTATGTACAGCAAATGCTGATAGACTGATCGGCGGATGACGGGGCGTCCCGACGTGCCGCCATCGGTATGTTTACGGTGTTCGGGCGCATGATCACGCGCCGGTGGTGGCCCAGCCGCCGCCCAGGGACAGGAACACGTCCACTTCCCGGTCCAGCAATTGCGCGCGGGAGATGGCCAGCGTCGATTCCGCTTCCGCCAGGCTGCGCTGTGCATCCAGCAATTGCAGGAAATCGGCCCGCCCGAAACGGTAGAGCTTGCCCGCCTGCTCCGCCGCGCGCGCGGCGGTGTCGCGGGCGCGGGTGAGATCGGCCAGCCGCTCCCGCTCGCGCGCGTAGCGGGTGAGGTTGGTCTCCGTCTCCCTCAGCGCGTCCAGCACGGTGGCGTCGAACCGGGCCAGCGCGGCGCGCTCCACCGCCTGCGCCGCGTCGATCCGGACGCGCACCACCGGGCGATTGGGGAAGGACCAGCTGATCAGCGGGCCCAGGCTGATGTGGAAATCGTCCTCCGATCCCACGCCCGATAGCGGCCCGGTAAAGCCCGCCGATCCGCCCAGGCTGATCTGCGGATAGAGCTGCGCCATCTCCACTCCGATGCCGGCGCTGGCACTGGCGGCGTCCCGCTCCGCTTCCCGGATATCGGGGCGGCGGCGCAGCAGGGCCGCGCCATCGCCCACCGGCAGCGGCGCGGCGAGGCGCGGCGGGCTGGCGCAATCGGCCAGCTCGGCGGGATAGTCGCGCGCCGGACGGCCAAGCAGCGCGGCCAGCGCGAACAGGGTTGCCTGCCGATCCGCCTCCACCGAAGGGCGCTGCGCCAGCGTGGCATCCACCGCCCCTTGCGCGCGGGTGACGTCGAAGGCGGTGCCGCGCCCGCCGCGCTGCAATCGCTGCGTCACGTCCAGCGTGGCGCGTTGCAGGCGCAGGACGCGGTCCAGCGCGGCCAGCCGCCCATTGGCGGTGCACACGCCCAGATAAGCGCGAGTGGTGGCCGCGGCCACGGCCACGCGGGCATAATCGCGTGCCGCCTCCACCGCCTGCGCATTGGCGAGCGCGGCCTCGATCCCGCGCGTGATGCGGCCGGACAGGTCCAGCGGGTAGGACGCGCTGACCCCGATATCGTAGCCCAGCGTGCCCGGAAGCCCCGCCCCGGTGCCGTTGCGCCGCGCCAGAGTGGAGCCGCCGCCCACCGATGTGACGATGGCGCGCCCGGCCTCCGCTTGCCGCACCAGTGCGCCCGCCTGCTCCAGATTGGCCTGCGCCACGCGCAGATCCGCATTCCGGGCCAGCGCCTGCACCACCAGCGTGTTGAGCGCAGGATCGGCGTATAATTCCCACCAGCGATCGGGCACCGGTGCCTGCGCGAAGGCCGCATCCGTGGCGGAGGCGAAGGGCGCCTGTGCCGCCGGATCGCGCACGGTGGCGCTATCGGGCACGTGGAAATCCGGCCCCGCGGTGGTGCAGGCCCCCAGGGCGAGCAGGGAGGTCAGCATCGGCAATCTAGGCAGATGACGGCTCACGGGCGCGCGGCCCCGGTGCGCGGCCCCACCATATCGGCCGGATCGTGGCCGGTGGCCGCCGTGCGGGTTGCGGGCCGATGCTCGGGCGGCAGCACCGTCACCGTGGCGGTGCGCCCGGAAATCAGTCGCCCGCCCTTGGGCACTTTGGTCAGCCGCACGCGCACCGGAATGCGCTGCGCCAGCCGCACCCAGTTGAAGGTCGGGTCCACGGCGGGCAGCGCTCCTTCCCCGGTGGCACGGTCGGCATCCGAAATGCCCGCCGCGATGCTTTCCACCCGGCCTTCCAGCACGTGATCGTCCCCCATCAGTTCCACCTCCACCGGATCGCCGATATGGATGCGCGGGATCTTGGTCTCTTCGAAATAGCCCTCCACCCGCAGGGATGCGCGGTCGATCAGCGCCAGCGCCTGCTGGCCGGAAGAAACGTAATCGCCCTTGTGCAGATTGAGATTGGTGACCGTGCCGTGCACCGGCGCGCGCACATTGGTGCGCTCCAGATCAAGCTCGGCGCCCTCGCGCCGGGTCAGCGCCTGCTGCAATTGCGCCTGCGCGGTATCGACGCGGGCCAGGTTCTGCTCATGCGTTTCCTTGGCTACCAATTCGCCCAGCGCCACGTCGCGCGCGGCCTCTCGTCGCGCCTGTGCCAGCGCGGTGCGGGCGCTGGCGATGGCGGTGTTCGCCTCCGCCACGGCCAGGCGATAGCGCGGGCGATCGACCACGAACAGCAGATCGCCCGGCTCCACCTGCTGGTTGTCCGTCACAGCGACCTCGGTCACCAGCCCGGCGACGTCCGGCGTCACGCGCACCACATCGGCGCGCACGCGGCCGTCGCGCGTCCAGGGCTCTTGCTCGTAATGCTGCCACAGCCACAGCCCCACCGCCAGCGCGGCCAGGATCAGCAGAAGAGTGGCGCCCCAGCGGGCGAGGAGGGGACCGAAACGGGTCATGGCAGAAATTCCGTCAGGCCCGGCACCGCGCCGGGCAGGGTGACGAGGACGATCAGGCCCAGCGTCAGCACGAACAGGGCCAGATCGGTGAGCGGGCGCGAGCCCGTCCAGCGGTAGAGGCCCAGCCGGTCCAGCCCCAGACGCAGGGGCCACAGCAATAGGAGGGCCAGGACGGCCAGCACCAGCAGGCCGGGCAGATAGACGCCGCCGATCGCGATTTCCCCCCTCATGCCGCCACCCCTGCTTGCGGGGCCGCGGCGGCAGGATGGAGATTGCGGCGCACGCCGGTGAGCGCGATCAGCGCGGCCCGGCGCGTGGCCGGATCGGCGATGGCGTGGGCCGCACCGATGGCGGCATCGATCCGCGCCAGGCCGGCTTGCGCGTCATCGGCGCCAGGGCGCGGCGCGCCGGAGAGGCGGGCGCGGTAATGATCGCGCACCGCCTGCAGCGCGCCGGAGAAAGCGGGCCCGCCCGCATCCGGCAGGCGCCGCCCCAGCGCTGTCAGTTCCGCCACCAGCAGGCCCACGCGCAGATCGCTGAGCAGGTCGGTGGCGGCGTGCCGGTCCGACGGGTCGATGGCGCCCAGCCTGGGGGTAAGCAGGCCCAGCCGGTCCAGCATCCGGCCGTTCCAGGCGGAAACGTCCTCCACCCGGCCATCCACCATCGCCACCACGTCCCGCCATCCGGCGCGGATCAGGCGCCGCGCGCTCCAGTCCGCGCCCAGCGTGCGCAGCAGGCGGGTGGTGGCAAAGGCGATCCCCGCCCCGCCCAATTGCGCCAATGCGCCATCGACGAAGCCGGGGAAGCTGGCCGAATAGCGTTCCCCCAAAGCGACCGAGCCGAGCAGGCCCAGCGCCATGGCAAGGCCGGGCAGCGTGGTTCTGGGATCGAACATCAGCCGCCCGAACACCAGCAGGGCCGGCGCCAGCGCCAGCGCCAATTGGGGGAAGCCGTCCACATGCGGCAGCACCCCGAACAGGTAGAAAGCGGATACCGGCAGGGACATCAGGGTGTAGAGGATGAAGGCGCGGATCGCGGGCGTGGGATCGTCCAGCGCGGCGAACAGGCTGCAGAACACCGCCACCATCATCACCGCGATGCCGCCCTGGGGCCAGTCGGTGGCGATCCAGATCGCGCAGGTGAGCAGGATGCCCGCCACCGCCGCCACGGCGGAGCGCAGGGCGAAGCCGTGATCGCGGTGCAGCGGGCGGCGGGATCGTTCGGATAGCAGCGCGGCCACCTGCGGATCGACCGCGCGCCTGTCCGGCGAACGCAATTGTTCGCGCAGCAGCCGCACCTGCCGGTGCAGGCCGACCAGTTCCGCCAGCCGGGCCAGCAGGCTGAGGCGCAGCAGCGCGCCCGGCTTCGCCGCATCCGCCGGTTCCAGTGCCCGGGCCCGCGCCATCAGCGCCTCGGCCCCCGCCGCCGGGGCGCCCTGCGCCAGCCAGGCGCAGGCATCCGCCACCAGATCGGCCAGATCGCGCGGCATCCCATGTTCGCGGCCCAGCAGGCGCAGCCGGTCCTCCACCGCCGCGCCCAGCGGCAGCAGCATGGACAGCCGATCCTGCAATGCGCGCACCACCCGCACGCGCGGCAGCAGGCGCGCGGTGTCGAACGGCAGATGGGTGGACATCAGATGCAGATCGGTGATGTCGGAGGCGAGGCGGCGCCGGTCCCGGTCCAGCGCGGCATTCGCATCGCCGCCCAGCGCGCCCGCCAGCGCATCGCCGGACCAGCGTTCCGCATCGGCCACGAAGCCGTCGATCCGCGCCAGCAGCGCCGTCGTCACCGATAGCGGGGCGATCAACCCGTGCACCAGCGTGGCGCTGAGAATGCCGATGGTGATTTCCTGCACGCGCAGCGCGCCGATGGTGAAAATCGCGCCCGGCTGCGCCACGCTGGGGAAGCCGATGATCGCGGCGGTATACCCCGCCAGCAGCATCACGTAGCTGCGTGGCGTGCGGTCCAGCAGGGAAATGTAGAGGCACAGCCCCACCCACACCGCGATGGCGAGGGAAAGCAGTTCGGGCGCATTAGCCAGATTGGGCACCATGACGATGGTCGCCGCCGCGCCCAGCGCCGTGCCCAGCACGCGAAACAGCGCCTTGGACCGCACCGCGCCCGCCTGCGGTTGGCTGACGATATAGGCGGTGATCATCGCCCAATAGGGGCGCGGCATGCCGATGCGCAGCGCCACATAGGCGGCCAGCATCGACGCAGCCCAGCATTTGAGCGCGTAGAGCGCCCCGTCCGCCCCCGGCCCGGAGGTGAGCCGGGTCCAGCGTGCCGCGAGCGCGCTCGCCGCGCCATGCACCGGACGGCCCGGCGCGGGCGGCGCCGGGGAGGGTTGCGTGGGGGCGGCCATCAGCCCGCGTCCTCTTCCAGCGCCCGTGCCGCGCGTTCCAGCACGGCGAGCGCGGTGGCAAGGTCCGCATCGCTGACCGGGCCCAGCACCCGGGCGCGCAATTCGGCAACGATCGCCTCGATCCGGGCGGCCATGGCGCGCCCTTCCGCCGTCAGGTGGAGCAGATTGGCCCGCCGGTCCGCCGGATCGGGGCTGCGTTCGATCAGGCCCGCCCCGGTCAGCAGGTTGAGCTGGCGCACCAGAGACGCCTGCTCCACCTCCAGCGCCTCGGCCAGAGCGGACTGGCGAATGCCCTCCCCCAGCCGCCCGACATACAGCACCGGCCACGCCGCGGCGGAGGAGAGGCCGCAAGCCGCCAGCGCGCGATCGGCCGCGCGCCGCCAATTGCGGCCCAGAGGGAGCAGGCGCCGGACATATTCGGCTTCGAGATGGGTCCGCGGCATAATCATTAGCGTGCTAACTAATATGCCCGGCGGTGACCTGCGACAAGATGGACGACGGTGCGAACAATTCACTGCCGTGTGAAATTTTCGCAATTGCAGCATGGAACGCGGCGACTGAAAGAACGCGCCTGTCCGTTCAACACTGTAGCATGAGCGCGACGCGACATTGGCTTCACGTGATCCAGGCAAACAGAATCTCCGTTTGCCGGATAGGAAAGACGCACACACGCGAGTGGGCGAGTCCACGCACGTCGCTGGGACGGTCTCAGTCGGGGATTTGGGCGTATCCGGGCAGGCTTTGACCTTTCTGCTGAACGGTAATGCGAGCCTGTCTCCCGACATGGCCATCCAAAGCCGGTGTCGCGGCGAAATTACGTTACCGGCGGGCTTCAGTTGATGGTGAAGCCGCCATCGACCGGCAGCGCGGCGCCGATCACGCCGTGCTTGGTGGCGTTGTAGGCGGCCAGTTCGTCCTGCGCCACGATGCCGCCGACCGAGGAACAATTGACGATCGCCCCGCTGCCCTGTTCGCGCATGTGCCTGAGTTCGTGCTTCATCGCGGCCCAGATGCCGCGCAGATTGATGGCGCTGACCTTGTCGAAATCGGCGGCGTCCTGATCGGCGGGATCGCTTTGCGGCACCTGGATACCGGCATTGTTGTAGGCCATGTCGAGCCGCCCGTATTTCTCCACCGCGTGGCCCACGGCGGCGGCCACCTGATCCTCGTTCGTCACGTCACAGGCGATGACGCTGGCCGTCAGCCCGTAATCGACCAGCGCCCGAGCCGCATCGCGCACGCCCGCCTCGTCCACGTCGGCCAGCACCGCGGCCGCGCCCGCCCGCGCAAAGCCTCGCGCGGTGGCGAGGCCCAGCCCCCGGCTGGCGCCGGTAATGAAGTCCACCTAGCCGGAAAAATCGTAACTGCAGTTCATGGTGAAATACCTCTTGGGGGAAAATGAGGAACTGCCGCGCGGGCGATCAACTCGGCTGCGCGAACAGCGGCGTCAGAATCAGGCGCACGGCGGCGGGGAAGCGGTTTTCGAACGCCTGCGCGCGAAAGGCGGTGCGCAGATCCGGCGGGATCGTCGCCGGATCGCGTTGTGCGGAAATATCGGCATGGGCCGCGCCCTGCATGGTCAGCATGAGGACCGATGCCGCCTCGCGCGCCTGATCGAAACCGGCGCCGGTCGCGCGCTCGATCACGGTAGCGACGCGCGCGCACATAGCGAGCATGTTGCGCTTGGCTGCGAAAAGCGGTGGATCGGGCACGTTAACCTCGATCATGGCGACGATGCGCGCCAGCAGCGGCAGGAACAGCGGCACCTCGCGCGGGGTGCGCGCCATCACCTCCACCAGCGTTCGCGCGTCGGCTTCCCGCTCGATCCGGGCGACCAGCGTTTCCAGCGCATCCTCGAACAGGGCGAGCAGCAATTCCTCCTTGCTGCGGAAATATAGGTAGAGCGCACCCTTCGATAGGCCCGCCCCCCCACCCCCGCCAGACTGCTCATCGTCACCGCATCGAACCCGTGGGCGCCGATCATCGTGCGGGCCGCCGCCAGAATTGCTGCGCGCCGGGCCTGCTTCGAACAGGTGGTCGCCGCGGAGAACACGGTCACGGGCGACGGCCCGCCGTCGATGGCCGCGCCGGGCTTCCTCAGTGGCTTCTTGCCGGTGCTGGAGGACGGCTTCCTGCCCGCGCATGTCTATGATCCCACGTCCGTCAACAGCGCTAAGAAGGTGCCGCTGATGGTGAGCCGGAACGGCACCGAAATGTCGCTGTTCATGCTGGGGGACAAGGCGGCCTATACACTGGACGCGGCCGGGCTGCGCAAGCGCGTCACCGGCATGTTCGAAGGCGATGCGGCGACCATCCTCGACACTTACAGGGGCGACTTTCCCGATTACAGCCCTTCCGCCTTATGGTTCCGCATCGTGTCCGATTACATGATGGGGGCGCTCAGTTCCGCCGTGCTGGACGCTCGGGCGGTGCCGGGCGCAGCGCCGGTCTATGGTTATCGCTTCGACTGGATGACGCCGATCGCGGACGGAAAGCTGTTCTCCCCCCACACCATCGAAATCCCCTTCGTGTTCGACAATGTGGCGACCGAAGCAGGGCAGGTTATGACCCAGGGCGGCGCTGCGGCGCAGGCGCTGGCCAAGACTGTGTCCGAAGCCTGGGTCACCTTCGCCAGGATCGGCAAGCCGGCGGCCCCCGCTTTGCCCGACTGGCCGCAATATTCCGGCCAGGTGCGCGCCGCGATGCATCTGGACACGCAAAGCCGCGTCGCCCCCTACATGCCGCCCGCTATTCTCCCCATCTTCCACGACAGGTTATGGCGCGCCGCCGGGCTCGCCTGAACATCGCGCAAACAACCGAAGGATTGCCCCCATGCCTGCCCAGCCCATCCGCATCGGCTTCATCGGCCTCAACCCCGATGCCCACTGGGCGGCTGCGGCGCATCTGCCCGCGCTCCGGGTGCTGGCCAACCAATTCGAGATCGTCGGCGTCTCCAATAGCAGCGCCCAGAGCGCCCAGCGGACCAAGGACGCGCTCGGCCTGAAACACGCCTTCGCCAGCGCGGACGAACTGGTCGCCTCGCCCGAGGTCGATCTGGTCGTCGTCACGGTGAAGGTGCCGCACCATCTGGAACTGGTTCGCAAGGCGATCGCGGCGGGCAAGCATGTCCATTGCGAATGGCCGCTGGGCAACGGCCTCGCCGAAGCGGAGGAACTCGCCGCGCTGGCCGGGGAGAAACGCGTGGTCGCGACTGTCGGCACGCAGGCACGCTCCGCGCCCGAAATCCTGTATCTCAGGAAACTGATCGCAGACGGTTATGTCGGCGACGTGCTGTCCACCTCGGTCATCGCATCGGGCGGCAATTGGGGTGATCGCACGACGGAGGACCTGCGCTACCTCTACGATCGCGTGAACGGCGCGACGATGCTGACCATCCCGATGGGGCATTTCCTTGCCGCCATGCGCGACGTGCTGGGCGACGTGGCGGAGATCGACGCCCGGCTCGACATCCGCCGCCCGGAGGTGACGGTGGAGCCAACCGGCGAACGTTTCACCCGCAGCGCGGCCGACCAGATCATGGCGTTCGGCACGCTGAAACGCGGTGGATCGCTGTCGCTCCATTATCGCGGCGGGATGACGCCCGGCACCAACTTCCTGTGGACGATCGAGGGCAGCGCCGGCGTGATTGAGGTCACCGGCGCCAACGGGCACACGCAGATGGTGCAACTTTCCTTGCGCGGCGCGACGGGCGACGACGGCGCGTTGCAGGATATCACGGTGCCGCCGGACTATGGCGCCGGCCTGCCGGACGCGCAGCCCGCCCGCAATGTCGCGGCGGTCTATGCCCGCATCGCCGAGGACATCCGCACCGGATCGCGCACCGCGCCCAGCTTCGACGATGCGGTCGCGCTGCACCGTGTGATCGGCCGGATCGGGCAGGCCGCCGGATAAGGCGAAAGGTGGGCGCGTGGCCGGTGTCGCACCGCCACGCGCCCGCCCCGGTCGCCGTTACGATCTGGCGCAGGTGTAGCTGCCGGCCGCATTCCGATCGCCGCCAGTGTAGCGGGCATAAGCCGGGAATGCGCAGATCGGCATGGCCCGATCCGGCATGGTCGGTGCCTTGGCGGGCATATGTTCTGGCGCGGTGCCGGTTTCGCGCCATTGCTCCAGCAGCGTCAACGGGTCGAAATCGTCGAACGCCGGGCCGCCGCCGCAATGGTTCATGCCCGGCACCACGAACAGGCGCGACACGTCCGGCCCGGTATCCGCCGACACCGCCGCCTGCCACTGCGTGATGTCGTTGGCGGAGAAGATCGGATCGGCCGCCCCCTGAAAGACGATCATCTTACCGCCACGGCTGGCAAAGGTGCTCAGAAACGTATGGTTGGCATCGAAATAGCCGCCTACCTGCGCCACGTCGCGCGCCAGCGCCGCGTAATCGGGGCTGGCCGCCACATCGCGCGGCGGGGTGAGGAACAACTGGCCGGTCGACGGCGCGCTGAGCGACTGGTTCATCGCCGGCCGCTCCTTGGTGCCCAGCATCCACGCGCGCCAGCCCGGCGCGCCGATCCCCGGATCCCACGGCCAGCTGGCATAGACCGGGTTGCCCGCGGCATCATGCGCGCCGTTCATCACCGCCACCAGCGCATCGAGCTTCGCCTTCGACAGCTTGCCGCGCAGCGCCTTCGGATCGAACCGGCACTGGCCGAATGCGGCCACGATCCCGTCGCGGACCCCGTCCAGCGCGTCGCATTGCTTGGTCACTTCCGCTGCTACCACGTTCAGATCGGCGGGGGTCAGCGCGCGCCACAATTCCCCGTCCGGCGCGATCCGCTGGAACTGGCGCAGGTTCCATACCGATCCGATTGCCGCGTGGCTCAGGTGAAAACCGGGATTGCCCGCCACGATCCCGTCGAATTCGGTCGGAAAGCGCATCGCGGCCTGCATCGCCTCGCGCCCGCCGTTGGAACAGCCCATGAAATAGGATTCGCTCGGCCCCTTTCCGTAAAAGGCGCGGATCAGCGCCTTGGCCGTGTCGCTCACCTTGCCGATCGCGGCATAGCCGAGATCCAGCCGTGCCTGCTGATCCTTGGCGAAATCCAGATTGGGCTGCGCATGGCCGCCGTCCATGCTGACCACGGCATAGCCACGTCGGATGGCGGGCTTCGCGGTCGATCCGGTGCTGGGGATCAGCCCGACCGCCAGCGCGAGAAATCCGTCGGTGCCGCCGCCGCCCTGAAACAGGAAGCGGCCGTTCCAATCCTTTGGCATGCGGATCTGGAAGCGGATGCCGTAGCGCCCGCCCACCCCCTGGCGATCGTCGATCTTGCCTTCCACCAGACAATGCTCGCCCACCTGAGTTTCGCGTGGGGCGGCGCCGGTCATCGCACTCATCGGATCGGCCGGCAGGGTTTGCGCGGATTGCGCCTCGGCGTTCGAGATGCTGACGTTGTGCAGCTTCAGCGCGGCCAGATCCCTGCAATCGGCTGCCATCGCCGGGCTGGCGGCCAGAGCCATCGTCAGCACCGCAGCGCCCGTCAACAGAACATGCTGCATATCATCGTCCCTCTACCCGGCAGATCAGCCGATCCTGCAACCGCTTCAATCCTTGCGCAATCGTGGTTTCGGCACTCCGAAGCCCGGTGTACGGACCACTGCCGACGACGTTTTCGATCTGCCCTTGTGCGACCGGGTTGGGACGAAGACCTGCGACGGTCCGGCCGGCGCGGGCAGCCTCGACGGCAGCCCCGGCTGCCTCTGCAGCGGGAGCCGACCCCCCGGCGGCGCTGACCGCTTGGTCGAGCGAGTAGATCCAGCCGGCCGCCGCTTCCGCAACGGGCGGGCTGGTCTGCGCCTGCAGCGACGATGCGCGGGCGCCTGCGGCCAACGCGGCCGCGATGATACGATGCATGAAGAAGATGCTCCTGACGAAATGCCAATCACGGGCGCGGGTGCGCACCCGGTCGGATCGTCAGGCTCTTGGAGGTCTCGGACTGACGCTGCCGTCGGCAGCAACAAGCACATCAGCGCCGCAGACCGGTCGCTGGTTGGTTACACGTGCATGAAGCGGAGCGCCCTGAAGGTGGGCAGGAGTCCCGATATCGTGACCATGGCAGATGCTGTGGTGGTGCGGCACGGCCTTGTCGCTGTCCGCAGGCGCTTCATCTCCGTCTCCGGACATGTGGACCGTGAATTCGATACCCCCCATGCTGCCACCCACCGCCTCGGCGGCATGCGCCATGCCGGACCAGCTGGTCAGGACCAGCATCAGGCAGACAAAGAAGGGCAGCAGCTTGCGCACGAGTGCCTCTCTACCACGTCGCCGAAGCGAGGTAACCCCGTTCCGTTCCCATCAGAGCCGGAGACCGAACCGTGGCGTGATCAAGGTCATCGCCGAGTAGAGCACGATCGTCAGCAGACATCCCAGCACCAGCGCGAGCCAGAACGGCCAGCCATGTCGCAGCAGGGCGGGGATCACCAGAAACATCGGCAGGGAGGGAAGAACGTACCAGAACGTTGCGCCCGAATGTGCCGCCATGTTTTCCGCGTCCGGCTTTTCACTCCACAGCCAGATCATGCCGAGCACCGACACGAGCGGCAGCGACGCAATCAGCGCGCCGAAGCCAGGATAGCGCTTCGCGATCTCCGAGGCGGCTGCAATCAGAATACCAGAGATCAGCGCCTTGATAACCAGGTAGAGCATCAGCTTGTGCCCGACCGGGAAGCGGCTTCAGCGCCGAGCTTGGAGAGCCGGCGTGGGAGTTCGTCCAGCACGCGCCGTGCCTCACCCGGCCGGAGGTTGCGCTAGCGCCGCACTTCCTCGCGCGAACGGCTGCAGCCGCGGCACCAGCCGCTGCGGCCATCAAAGCCGCATAGATCAACGCAGGGCGACTTCACGGCTCAGAGCCGCTCGATCGTAGTGTGCGACAGTTCGTGCACGGACGCGAGCCGCTGGCGGATAACGTCGCGCGTGACACTCGGATCGCCAACAACGCTGACGATGGCGGCGTGCGCCTCCGGCCCGACCCGCCAGACGTGGAGGTCGGCAATGCGCGTGTCGCCCGGTGCTTCGACCAGCTCGCGGATCTCGTCCGCGACATGATCATCGGTGCGGTCGAGCAGGATGGCGGAGGTGTCGCGCATAAGGCTCCACGACCAGCGGGCGATCACGACGGCGCCGACGATGCCCATCACCGGATCCATCCAGACCCAGCCGAGATAACGGCCGGCGACCAGCGCGGCGATCGCGAGCACGGAAGTCAGCGCATCCGCGAGCACGTGGATGTAGGCCGAGCGCAGATTGTTGTCGCCTCCGTGCGCATCGCTGTGCCCGGCATGTCCATGATGGTGCCCGTGGTGGTGATCATGACCATGATGATGACCGTGACCATGGCCGTGGGAGCCGGAAAGCAGGAAGGCGGAGGCGATGTTCACCAGAAGGCCGAGCGCCGCGATCAAGGTCGCCTCACCGAACGCCACGGTGATCGGCTGAAACAGGCGGGCGACGGACTCGACGCCGATCCCGAGCGAGATGAGGCCAAGGACCATCGCCGAAGCAAACCCCGCCAAATCGCCGACCTTGCCGGTACCGAAGCTGTAGACCGGGCTGCGCGCGTGACGCTTGGCATAAGCATAGGCGAGCGCCGCAACTGTGAGTGCACCGGCGTGCGTCGCCATGTGGAAGCCGTCGGCGAGCAGCGCCATCGAGCCGGTCCAGTAGCCGGCGACAATCTCGCCCACCATCATGACGGCGGTCAGCGCGACGACCCAGCGCGTACGGCGGGCATTCTCGTCATGCGACGCGCCGAGGAAGACGTGATCGTGAGCATAGGCGCCGATCTCGGATGCCGAAGCCATCGCCGGTCCTACTTGGAGTAGCGGCGGATCACCGCCAGTAGTTCGTCGGCGCCCTTGGTGCGCTCTTCATCGGTCAGACCAGCGCGTGCGACGTGGGCCTCGAGATGGTCGGCGATGATCTCCTCGACGAGGCCGTTCACCGCCCCTCGAACAGCGGCGACGAGGTGCAGCACCTTGTCGCACGATGCCTCTGCCGTGAGCTCGCGCTCGACGGCCGCCACTTGACCGGCAATGCGGCGCACGCGGGCGATCAGGTCCGCATTATTGTTATGAATGTGCGACATACCCCTACCCCCTACCCCTGGTTCCTTGTTGCGGCAACTGGCATCCACCGCTAGATGCTGCGGTGTTCTTGGGGAGTAGCCACCCGCACCGCGGGGTTCTCGTCAACATGATCGGTAGCGTCTTCGGATCGCGGCCGTGGCGTGGACAGCAGGCTTTTAGGCCTGCCAGGCAAGACCAACGACGCGTCGCCTCTTTGTGGCCGGAGGTGGGCTCGTCGTTGTCGGTCCGGCCCCTGAGTGAATTACTATGACTGGTATCCTTACGCTGGGCGCCCTTGGCGCCAGCCTGTCTGTCGACGCTTTTGCCGCCTCGCTTGGCAAAGGCGCAACGGAGCAGAAGAGCCGCTGGTCGGACGCCATGCGCGTCGGCGTCGTGTTCGGCTTCTTCGAAGCGCTGACGCCGGCGATCGGTTACCTTCTCGGCTTCATGCTGAACGACTGGATCGCCAGCTACGATCATTGGGTGGCGTTTGGTCTCTTGCTGGCAGTCGGTGCCTATATGATCCGCGAAGCCGTCCAGAAGGAAGACACCGCGGCGGCCGACGAGCCCTCTAACCTCGGCTTCTGGCGCCTGGCGGCAACCGCAATCGCAACCAGCATCGATGCCGCGGCTGTGGGTGTTTCCCTCGCGCTCATGGACGTGAACCTTTGGGTCGCGTGCGCAGTTATCGGTGGCGTCACGACGGTGGTTGCGACGGGTGGAATGATCCTCGGCAGGCATGTCGGCCCTTACCTTGGCCGATATGCGGGCATCCTTGGTGGCTTCGTCCTCGTCGCAATTGGCGGGTCGATCCTGTTCCAGCACCTTTCCGGCGCAGCATAAGAAAGGCGCAAAGCATGGCAGAGACGCGAAACGGCATGGCGCGTTACAACAACGGTGCCGTCGCCTTTCACTGGATCATCGCCGCCCTTGTCGTGGCTCAGGTCTATGTCGGCTGAGCGACAAACGCCGCGCGCTACTGTTTCTAGCCGCCGACTTCTAAACGTCGGCGCACGACCTCGCGCGGCTAGGTGTTCAGTCCCGGCATCTGGTGGATCGGATTGACGATGAAGCGTTCTGGCTCTGAGGTCCAGAGCTTGGCGATGTATTCGTAGGGTGTGAGGCCGC
>NZ_JBIUCZ010000051.1:0-13841 GCF_047975845.1 Sphingomonas mangrovi
CCGCATACGAGAGCTGTCGGTACCTGGTTCCCATCGCAACACCTCAACCTGGTGTTGCACTTCGTTTGTGAACTCGGGGCATCCATTCGCGCAGCGCTTGCGACTCCAGGCGGAGCGGCAATGGATCCTGACTTTCGTCAGGATGACGGGAATCGGAAGAGAGCCTTCCGGAGAGTCATCCAGCCCTACCCCGCAAAAAGTGCTTTAGTGTCGTAGGACACCGCGCTAGCATCGCCGTTCCTGGGGTGGGAGGAATGCGATGCTGGAGCTTCGGAACGTCAGCCATGTGTATGGCAACGGGACGCGCGCGCTCGACGATGTGACCCTGTCGGTGCCGACGGGGATGTTCGGGCTGCTGGGGCCGAACGGTGCTGGCAAGTCGACGCTGATGCGCACGGTCGCCACGCTGCAGACGCCGACCAGCGGCAGCATCACCTTCGGCGACATCGACGTGATCGCCGAGCCGGAGCGGCTGCGCGAGACGCTCGGCTATCTGCCGCAGGACTTCGGCGTCTATCCGCGCGTGTCGGCCTACGACATGCTCGACCATATGGCGGTGCTGAAAGGCATCGCCTCCGCCGCCGACCGCAAGGCGACGGTCGAGACATTGCTCCACCAGGTCAACCTTTGGAGCGTGCGCAAGAAGGCGATCGCCGGCTTTTCGGGCGGCATGCGCCAGCGCTTCGGCATCGCCCAGGCGCTGATCGGCAATCCGCGGCTCATCATCGTCGACGAGCCCACCGCCGGGCTCGATCCGGAGGAGCGCAACCGCTTCCTCAACCTGCTCGCCGAGATCGGCGAGAACGTCGTCGTGATCCTCTCCACCCACATCGTCGAGGACGTGGCGGATCTCTGTCCGCGCATGGCGGTGCTGGCCGGCGGCAAGATCCGGCTGGAGGGCGCGCCGCTCGAACTGATCGAGCGTGCCAACGGCACCGTTTGGGCCAAGGCGATCCGCCGCGACGAACTGGCGGACGTCGGCGCGCGCTACGAAGTGATCTCCACCCGGCTGTTCGCCGGGCGCACCATCGTCCACATCCTCTCCGAAGGCGATCCGGGCGACGGGTTCGAGCCCGTGCGCGGCGGGCTGGAGGACGTGTATTTCGCCACCCTCGCGCGCACTCGCCGTCCCGTCGACACCGCCGCCCTCGCGGCCTGAGGGGGGACGCGCCCATGTTCCGCAAGATCGCGGCGTTCGAGCTCCGCTACCAGTTCGGCAGCCCGGTGTTCTGGGTGGTCGCAGGGCTGTTCTTCCTGCTGACCTTCGGGTCGGTGGTGAGCGAGCACATCCAGATCGGCTCGGGCGGCAACGTCCATGCCAACAGCCCCTTCGCCATCCTCCAGATCCATCTGGTGTTCTCGCTGTTCTTCATGTTCGTGACGACGGCGTTCGTGGCGAACGTGGTGGTGCGCGACGATGAATCGGGCTTCGGCCCGATGGTGCGCACGACGCGGGTCACGCGGTTCCAGTATCTGATGGGGCGCTTCACCGGCGCGTTCCTCGCCGCGGCGATCGCGTTCCTGGCGATTCCGCTGGCGATCTGGGTCGGCTCGCTGATGCCCTGGGTCGATCCCGAGCGGCTGGGGCCGACGCTGCCGGGCGCCTTCGCCTGGGCCTATTTCGTGATCGCACTGCCCAACCTGCTGCTGACCGCGGCGATCTTCTTCGCGGTGGCGACGGTCACGCGCTCGATGATGGGCAGCTATCTCGGCGTCGTCGTGTTCCTGGTGCTCTACGCCGTCCTCACCACCATGATCGGGCAGCAGCCCGAATGGCGTGAGGTCGCCGCCTATGTCGAGCCGTTCGGCGCCTCTGCGATCAGCAACGCCACCCGCTATTTCACCGCGGCGGAGCGCAATGCCGTCCTGCCGCCGCTGGACGGCGTCCTCATCGCCAACCGGCTGATCTGGTTGGGAGTCGCGCTCGCGGCGCTCGGCTTCGCGATGTGGCGGTTCCGCTTCGCCGAGCGTGGCATTTCCAAGCGCAAGCTGCGCAAGCAGGCGAAGCGCGAGGCGAAGCTCGCGCAGACCGCGCCCCGGCTGGTCGAGCGGCTGCCCGCGCCGCAAGCGCAGGGCTCCGCCTGGACCCGGCTCGTCACCCGCTGCCGGTTCGAGATGGCGCAGGTGTTCCGCAGCCCCGCCTTCCTGGTGCTGCTGGTGGTCGGGTTGTTCAACGTGGTGGGGGCGCTGCTCTTCGCCGGCGAGATGTACGGCACGCCCTCGCGACCGCTCACCTTCGCGCTGATCGAGACGCTGACCGGCGGCTTCGGGCTGATCCCGATCATCATCGCCATCTATTATGCGGGCGAGCTGGTCTGGCGCGACCGCGACCGCAAGATCCACGAGATCATCGACGCGACGCCGCTGCCCAACTGGGCCTATATGGTGCCCAAGGCGCTGGCGGTGGCGGGCGTGCTGTTCGCAACCTTGCTGGTGTCGGTGGTCGCCGCGGTCGCGGTGCAGCTGATCCGCGGCGGCGGGACGATCTCGCTCGGCGAATATCTCGCCTGGTACCTGCTGCCCCAGACGGTCGACATGGTGCTGCTGGCGATCCTGGCGGTGTTCGTCCAGGCGATTAGCCCCAACAAATATGTCGGCTGGGCGATCATGGTCGTCTACATCGTCGCGACGCTGACGCTCAGCAACCTGGGGTTCGAGCATCCGCTCTACCTCTATGGCAGCGGCCCGACGCCGGCCCTGTCCGACATGAACGGCAACCAGGTCGGCGGTGTCGGCTCCTGGTGGCTGCGGCTCTACTGGGGTGCGGCGGCGGTGATCCTCGCCACGCTCGCGCACCTCTTGTGGCGGCGCGGGACCGAAACCCGGCTGCTGCCGCGGCTGCGGCGCGTGCCCGCCCGCATCAAGGGCACGCCCGGCGTGATCCTGGGCGCGGCGCTGCTGGTGTTCGTCGGCACGGGGGCGTTCGTCTTCTACAACACCAACGTCCTCAACGCGTATCGCACGCGCGACGCCAACGAGCAGCGGATGGCCGACTATGAGAAGAAGTATCTGCGCTACGAGAATGTGGCGCAGCCGTCGCTCACCGACGTGCGGCTGGCGATCGACCTCCACCCGTCCGAACGGCGGATGACCGTCGATGGGCTGTACCGCTTCGTCAACGACAGCGGCGGGCCGATCGAGACGCTGCACGTGCGGCTGCCCGATGCCGATACCAAGCTCGTCTCGGTGACGATTCCGGGCGCGCGCCTGGCGAGCAACGATGCCGCGTTCCAGTATCGTCTCTATCGCTTCGACCGGCCGCTCGCACCGGGTGCGACCGGAACGCTGACGTTCCGCACGCAGCGCGAGCAGCGCGGCTTCCGCGCCAACGGCGACGATACGCGGCTGGTCGCCAACGGCAGCTTCCTCAACAATTCGGAGTTCGCGCCGATGCTGGGGATGAGCCGCGACGGCCTGCTCAGCGACCGCATCACCCGCCGCCGTTACGGTCTGCCGGCGGAGCTGCGCATGGCCAAGCTGGAGGACGCGTCGGCACGCCAGCGCAACTATATCGCCGACGCCGATTGGGTGAATTCGGACATCACCGTCACCACCGACGCGCCGCAGGTGCCGATCGCGCCGGGGCGGCGGGTGTCCGACGTGACGCAGGGCGACCGGCGCACCGCGCGCTTCGTTTCGACCGCGCCGATCCTCGCCTTCTTCTCGGTCCAGTCGGCCGACTATGCGGTGCAGCGCGACCGCTTCGGGCCGATCCAGCTGGAGGTCTATTACCAGCCCGGCCACGACTTCAACGTCGACCGGATGGTGCAGGCGATGAAGCGCTCGCTCGGCTATTACCAGCAGGCCTTCGGCCCCTACCAGTTCGACTATGCGCGCATCCTGGAGTTCCCGGGCTACCAGAGCTTCGCGCAGGCGTTCGCGGGCACAGTGCCCTATTCGGAGAAGATCGGCTTCATCGCCGACACGCGCGATCCGGACGAAATCGACTATGTCACCTACGTCACCGCGCACGAACTGGGGCACCAATATTGGGCGCACCAGCTGATCAGCGCCGACCAGCAGGGCGGCACCATGCTGGTCGAGACGATGGCGCAATATTCGGCGCTGATGGTGATGAAGCACCTGTACGGCGAGGATAAGATCCGCCGCTTCCTCAAGTACGAGCTCGACAGCTATCTGCGCGAGCGGGGCAGCGAGGCGATCGAGGAACTGCCGCTCGATCGCGTCGAGAACCAGGGGTACATCCACTATCGCAAGGGCGCGGTGGCGCTTTACCTGCTGCAGGATCGGCTCGGCGAGGCGCGGGTCAACGCGATGCTGCGCGGGCTGCTCGCGCGCTACCGGTTCAAGGGCGCGCCCTTTGCCACCTCGCTCGACCTGGTCGCGGGCTTCCGCGGTCTGGCGCGCGATGCTGCCGAGCGGCAGCTGGTCGACGACCTGCTCGACCGCATCACCCTCTACGACCTGAAGCTCAAGGCCGCGAAGACCCGCAAGCTCGCCGACGGCCGTTTCGAGACGCTGCTGACGATCGAGGGGGCGAAGGCCTATGCCGATGGCCGCGGCAAGGAGACGGTGGCGCCGCTCGACGACCGCATCGACGTGGGGCTTTTCACCGCCCGGCCGGGGCTCGGCAGCTTCGATCGCAAGAACGTGCTGCTGCTCGAGCGGCAGCCGGTCCGCAGCGGGACGCAGCAGCTGCGGCTGGTAACGGCCGCGCGGCCGGCGTTCGCCGGGGTCGATCCGTACAACAAGTACGTCGACCGCAACAGCGACGACAATGTCGCGGCGGTGGAGTAGCCGGCACCGCATGTGGCTCCGCCGGAGGCGTGTCTCCGGCGGAAACCCTCGCGAAAATTGACATTTGCGCAGGTTTCCGATAGGCGCCACGCCTTTCCTGCTCATTGCATATTTGAGGAAGCGTTCATGGCGCGCGTCACCGTCGAGGATTGTGTCGACAAGATCCCCAACCGGTTCGACCTGGTGCTGATGGCAGCCCAGCGTGCGCGCCAGATTTCCGGCGGCGCCGAGCTGACGCTCGACCGCGACCGCGACAAGAACCCGGTGGTCGCGCTGCGCGAGATCGCCGAGGAGACCGTCCGTCCCGACACGCTCAAGGAGTCGGTGATCACGGGCATGCAGAAGGTCCAGATCGACGACGAGGAAGCGCCGGACGAGATCGGCTCGCTGTCGGCTTCGGCCGAGGCACTGCGCCTCACCGCCGCCGCCCCGCCGCGCAACCAGAACGTCGGCGGCGACTACGAGGGCTGAGGCCCTTCGCCACCGGTTCGAAGAAGGGCGGCTCCGCTGGAGCCGCCCTTTCTTTTTGCGTGGAGCGGGCGGGTAACGCTCCCCTGCGTCATCCTGACGACGGTCAGGATCCATTCGCGCAACGAGGGTGCATCGCGGGCGACGGCGGGTTGTCCGCTTCTCCGGAACGCGGGCGAAGCGGCTTACGCGCCCTTGCTCGCAGTAATCCGGGATTGGCTGTCTTCAGCATCGGCGCTTCGCGCCCCGGCCGTAGCGGCAATGGATCCTGACTTTCGTCAGGATGACGCTCCGGGGAATGAGGCGAGCGAGTCCCAAAAAAGAGGCCGGTACGTTTCCGTACCGGCCCAGGTTGTCCGCAGGAGGAACCTCTGTGGGCGGCGGCCCCCCGACCGCCGCCGAACTCAGTAGTTGTAGGCGCGCTCGCCGTGCTCGCCGAGGTCGAGGCCTTCGAGCTCGACTTCCGGAGCGACGCGGCCGCCGGTCACCGCCTTGGCGGCGAAATAGGCGATGGTGGTGCCGATCGCGGCCCAGACGATGGTGACCACCACCGCGAGCAGCTGCACGCCGAGCTTGGCACCCATGTCGTAATCCGCCGCGCCTGGCCCGCCGAGCGACGGGGCGTAGACGATCGCGGTGCCGATCGCGCCGACCATGCCGCCGACGCCGTGGATGCCGAAGGCGTCGAGCGAGTCGTCGTAGCCGAGCTTCGGCTTGAGCACGGTCACCGCGAAGAAGCAGACGATCGAGGCGACCGCGCCGAGCACGATCGCGCCGAACGGGCCCGAATTGCCCGCCGCCGGCGTCACCGCGACCAGCCCGGCGATCACGCCCGAGCAGAAGCCGAGCGCCGATCCCTTGTGACCCGAGACGCGTTCGGCGAGCATCCAGAACAGCGCCGCCGAGGCCGTGGCGACGAAGGTGTTGATCATCGCCAGCGCGGCCGAACCGTTGGCTTCCAGCGCCGAGCCGGCGTTGAAGCCGAACCAGCCCACCCACAAGAGGCCGGTGCCGATCATCGTCAGCGTCAGGCTGTGCGGCGCCATGCGCTCGGTCGGATAGCCGATGCGCTTGCCGATCAGCAGCGCCAGCACCAGCGCCGAGACGCCGGCGTTGATATGCACGACGGTGCCGCCGGCGAAGTCCAGCGCCCCCAGGTCGAAGAACCAGCCGCCGGCCGCCCACACCATGTGCGCTACGGGGAAATAGACGATCGTCAGCCACACCGCGGCGAACAGCATGACGGCGGAGAACTTGATCCGCTCGACCACCGATCCCAGCACCAGCGCGATGGTGATCGCCGCGAAGGTCATCTGGAAGCAGATGAAGACATATTCGGGGATCTCGACGCCGGCGGTGAAGGTTGCCGCCTGCGAGGTGGGCGTGACGCCCGACAGGAACGCCTTGTCCAGACCCGCGATATACTTGGCCGGCAGCGCGCCGTCGGGCCCGAAGGCGAGGCTGTAGCCGTAGACCACCCACAGCAGCATCGCGAGGCACGCGACCGCGCCGATCTGCGTCATCACCGACAGCATGTTCTTGGTGCGCGCGAGGCCGCCGTAGAACAGCGCCAGTCCCGGCAGGATCATCGCCAGCACCAGCACCGTCGAGATCATCATCCAGGCGGTGTCGCCCTTGTCGACGGTGGCGGCGGTCGGCGCCGCGGCGGGCGCCTGCAGCGCGGCGTCCTGCGCCCACGCCGGAAGTGCCGCGAAAACACTGCCCGCGCCGAGCGCGAGGCGAGTCGAAAGCTTCATCCTGTCCCCCATCCCCACAGGTCGGTTGTTCACGCCCCGCATCACAGCGCCGTCTCGTCGGTCTCGCCGGTGCGGATGCGCACCGCCTGGCCGACGTCGAGCACGAAGATCTTGCCGTCGCCGATCGCGCCGGTGTTGGCGGCGGCCTGCACCGCCTCGACCACGCGCGGGGCGAGGTCGGCGGTGCAGACGATCTCCAGCTTGATCTTGGGCACCATGTTGGTGCTGTACTCGGCGCCGCGATAGATCTCGGTCTGGCCCTTCTGGCGGCCGAACCCCTTGACCTCGGTGACGGTCATCCCGGCGACGCCCACGTCGCTCAGCGCCTCGCGCACGTCATCGAGCTTGAACGGCTTGATGATGGCGATGATCAGTTTCATGCCGCGCCCCCTCGCGATGGTCCCTTTGGGAAACCCAGCAAGCAGCGTGCCAGTTTTGGTTCACAGCCGGGTCAGCGGCTGTTGTTCGGCAGGAGGTACGTTGACGCGGATCGGCGCATGGCGGCCGGGCACCTCCCACTCCGTTCGCCTCGAGTAGGGATCGAGCTTGTCGAGAGCCCGTATCGAGAGGGCCGCCGCCACCGGTCTCTCGATACGCCGTCTCGACAAGCTCGACGGCTACTCGAGACGAACGGGTGAGGGTGAGGGCAGAGTGAAGGGAAAGGTAGCGCTGCGGAGGGGGAGATTGGCAGCTCAACCCTGCCGCATCTCGACGCAGCTTTGGGCAGCTGCCCGAAAATCAGGCAGCAGTGCGCGTCACTCCGGCCGTTCGGCGATCGCACGGGCGGCAGAGAGGTCGTCTTCGTCCACCATCACGCGAGTCGGGATCAGCAGCCAGCTGCCGTCGGCGATGCTCGCCTCGCCGTCGAAGGCGACGGCGGGAATGCCCTCGCTCTCCAGTCGCCCGACAAGGATCTGCGCCTCGATTCGCGCGAACCGCCCGACTTCGGCGAGTGCCATCAGGCGGCGGTACCGCCGACGGTCAGCCCCTCGACCAGCAGCGTCGGCTGGCCGACGCCGGCGGGGACGCTCTGGCCGCCCTTGCCGCACATGCCGACGCCCTCGTCGAGCGCGAAGTCGTTGCCGATGCCGGTCACCTTGGTGAGGCAGGTCGGGCCGTCGCCGATCAGCGTCGCGCCCTTGATCGGCGCGCCGAGCTTGCCGTCCTCGATCCGATACGCCTCGGTGCAGGAAAACACGAACTTGCCCGAGACGATGTCGACCTGGCCGCCGCCGAACGACTTGGCGAAGATGCCCTTTTTGACCCGCGACAGCAGTTCGGCGGGATCGTCGCGGCCAGCCCGCATGAACGTGTTGGTCATGCGGGGCATGGGGGCGTGGGCGAAGCTCTCACGGCGGCCGTTGCCGGTCGGCGCCACGCCCATCAGCCGGGCGTTGAGGCGATCGTGGATATAGCCCTTGAGAATGCCGTCCTCAATCAGGATGTTCTCCTGAGTGGGCGTGCCCTCGTCGTCGATCGACAGCGAGCCGCGGCGGCTGGCGATCGAGCCGTCGTCCACCACGGTGACGCCCGGTGCCGCGACGCGTTCGCCGATGCGGCCCGAAAAGGCGCTGGTACCCTTGCGGTTGAAGTCGCCTTCCAGCCCGTGGCCGATCGCCTCGTGCAGCAGCACGCCGGGCCAGCCCGGCCCGAGCAGCACCGTCATCTCGCCGGCCGGGGCGTCGACCGCGTCCAGGTTGACCAGCGCCTGGGCCAGCGCGGTGTCGATCGCGCGGTTCCAGGTCTCGGGCAGGAACAGGTCGTCGTAGAGATAGCGGCCGCCGATGCCGAAGCTGCCGGTCTCGCGCCGGCCGTTCTGCTCGACCACCAGCGAGACGTTGAGGCGCACGAGCGGTCGCACGTCGGTCGCGACGAAGCCGTCGGGACGGACGATCTCGACCACGCTCCACGATCCGCTCAGGCCCACGCTCGCCTGCACCACCCGCGGATCGCGCGCGCGCGCGGCGGCGTCGATCGTCTGGCACAGGTTCACCTTGTCGGCGAAGGGAACGAGGTCGAGCGGGTCGGCTTCGGTATAGAGGTGTCGGTTGTTGCCGCGCGGCGCCGGCGCCTTGGCACCCGTGCTCGGATCGATCAACGCCATCGTCTCGCCCGCGCGCAGGATCGCGGCCTCGCTGATCTCGTTGGCGTGGGCGAAGGCGGTGGTCTCGCCCGACACGCCGCGCAGCCCGAAGCCGGAGGCGGTGTCGTAGCTGGCGGTCTTCAGCCGGCCGTCGTCGAAGCCGAACGCCTCCGCCCGGCGATACTGGAGATAGAGCTCGCCGTCGTCGGCATGGGCGAGCGTCTGCGCGGCCAGGCGGGCGGCGGCCGCGGGCTCGAAGCCGTCGCGGTAGAGAAAGGCGCGGGGATCGGAAGCGGTCATGGCCTCCGATATAGGCGCGTCAGACGCTGGCGCCAGACGCGATGTCGGGAAGCGTCGCCTGGTCCACGCCGTCGGCGGGGCCGCCGATCAGCACGAAGCGGCGGTCGCAATAGCCGCAGTCGACATAGCCGTGCTCGTCGATCTGCAGCCACACGCGCGGGTGGCCGAGCGCGGGGGCGATCTCCCCGGCGCCGTCGCAGGCGATGCGGGGGGTGGTGACGCGGAGGACTTCGGACGGCGGAATCATGGGCGCAGGCGATAGCAAGGCGCCCGCCGCTCGACAATGCTGGAGCGTGCGTGCGCGCACGACCTTTGCGACAGCGCTTTCCGTGCTCCTGCGGAGGCAGGAGTCCAGGGCCACAAGCACCGCGCGCCGGTGTTCTGCTTGGCCCTGGACCCCTGCCTGCGCAGGGGTACGGCGAATTCCGGAGAAAGTTGTCGCGCCTTTCGCGAAGCGCCCACTGCGTCAGGGTTTCGCAACGGCGGGGATTGGCGATTCGTGCCGCGGCGCCTATCCGCTTGCGGCATGACCCAGGCCGCCATCGCGATCCGAGACCTTTGCAAGACCTATGAGGGCGGCAAGCGCGCGCTCGACGGCGTTAGTTTCGAGGTGCCGCGTGGGCAGATCTTCGGGCTGCTCGGGCCGAACGGCGCGGGCAAGTCGACGCTGATCAACACGCTGGCGGGACTGGTGCGCAAGACCAGCGGCTCGGCCGAGATTTGGGGCTTCGACATCGACCGGCACCCGCGCAACGCCAAGGCATCGATCGGCATCGTCAACCAGGAGATCACCTTCGATCCGTTCTTCACGCCGTCGGAGACGCTGGAGATCCAGGCGGGGCTCTACGGCATCGCCAAGACCCGGCGGCGGACGATGGAACTGCTGCGCGCCGTCCATCTGGAGGACAAGGCCGACGCCTATGCCCGCAGCCTTTCGGGCGGCATGAAGCGGCGGCTGATGGTCGCCAAGGCGATGGTGCATTCGCCGCCGGTGCTGGTGCTCGACGAGCCGACCGCGGGCGTCGACATCGAGCTTCGCCAGCAGCTGTGGGCCTATGTCCGTCAGTTGAACGACGCCGGCGTCACGGTGGTGCTGACCACCCACTATCTGGAGGAGGCCGAGGAGCTGTGCGATCGCATCGCGATCATCAACCACGGCCGTCTGATCGCCAACGAGCCGACCCGCGCGCTGGTGGGCATGGCGCAGGAAAAGCAGGTCGAGCTCACCGTCGACCGCGATCTGGCGACGCTGCCGGAGGCGAGCTGCTTCAGCAAGGTGGAACGCAAGAGCGAGCGGGTGCTGGCGATCACCTATCGCAAGGACGTGGCGAACGCGGGTGAGGTGCTCGCGGCGGTGACTCGCGACGGCTACGGCATCGTCGACGTCTCGACCAAGGAAGCCGACCTCGAGGACGTGTTCCTCAACCTGACGCGCGCCCACGGGTGAGCGCGCCCCGCCAAAGCGACGTCCTGATCGTCGGCTCGGGCGCGGCCGGGCTGACCGCGGCGCTCAACCTGGCGCAGTGCTTCACCGTGACGGTCCTCGCCAAGGGGCGGCTGGACGAGGGCTCCACGGCCTGGGCGCAGGGCGGGATCGCCGCGGTGCTGGAGCCGGGCGACACGTTCGAGAACCACATCGAGGACACGATGGTGGCGGGCGCGGGGCTCAACGACCGCGCCACCGTCGAGTTCGTGGTAGAGAATGCGCCGGCCGCGATCGAGCGCTTGGCCGAACTGGGCGTGCCGTTCAACGGCGGCGACGGCGACGAGCGCTGGCACCTGACGCGCGAGGGCGGGCATTCGCACCGCCGCATCGTCCATGTCGACGACGCCACGGGCCGCGCGGTGCAGGAGGCGCTGATCGCCGCCGCCCAGGCGCATCCCAACATCACGCTGGTGCCCGACATGGTCGCGGTCGATCTCGCCACCAGCCGGCACGAACTGCGCTATTCGGGCGCCGGCCGGGTGTGGGGCGCCTATGCGCTGGATCGCACGACGGGGCGCGTGGCGCTGTTCACCGCCCGCGCGACGATCCTCGCCACCGGCGGCGCGGGGCGCACCTATCTCTTCTCGACCGCGCCGGGCGGGGCGACCGGCGACGGCATCGCGATGGCGTGGCGTGCGGGCTGCCGCGTCTCCAACATGGAGATGATGCAGTTCCACCCGACCTGCCTCTACAATCTGGAGGTCAAGAACTTCCTGATTACCGAGGCCGTGCGCGGCGAGGGCGGGCGGCTGCTCAACCCGCGCACCGGCCACCGCTTCATGCCCGACCTCGATCCGCGCGCCGAGCTCGCGCCGCGCGACGTGGTGGCGCGCGCGATCGATGCGGAGATCAAGCGCTTCGGGCTCGACTACGTCCACCTCGACATCAGCCACCAGCCGCCCGACTTCGTGCGCGGCCATTTCCCCAACATCTACGACAAGCTGCTCGGCCTCGGCATCGACATGACGCGCCAGCCGATCCCGGTGGTGCCGGCGCAGCACTATACCTGCGGCGGCATTGTGGTGGACTTGGACGGGCGCACCGACCTGCCCGGGCTGTACGCGGCCGGCGAGTGCACCGAATCCGGGTTGCACGGCGCCAACCGGCTCGCGTCCAACTCGCTGCTCGAATGCTTCGTGTTCGGCGAGGCGGCGGCGCAGCACATCGCCGCGCAGTGGGACGATCTGGCGCCGCCGCCGCCGATCCGGCCGTGGGACGAAAGCCGCGTCGCCGATTCGGACGAGGAAGTCGTCATCAAGCAGAACTGGACCGAGATTCGCCGGTTCATGTGGAACTATGTCGGCATCGTCCGCACCACCAAGCGGCTCGAACGCGCGCAGCACCGCATCGCGATGCTGACCGAGGAAGTGAACGACTATTACGGCCACTTCCGTGTGACTCCGGATCTGATCGAGCTCAGGAACCTGCTCCAGTCGGCCGAACTGATCGTGCGATCGGCGCTCCACCGCAAGGAAAGCCGCGGGCTGCACTATACGCTCGACTATCCGGAAACGCTGCCGGACGCGCTCGACACGGTGCTGGTCCCCTGATCGTTTAGCGGCGGTCCGGCCGGCGGAAGCCGTTGGAATCGGGCCGCGTTTCGCTGGCGTTCACCATTCGCCGCTACAATGGTGTCATTCGCCGCAACGCTCCGCCGGGCCAGCTTGCCCGGCCGCGGGTTGTGGCAGCATGGTTGCCACAGTGCGAGGGGCCGAGAACACGTGAGCGCAGGACCGCAGTTTACCGCGACGCAACGGGCGTTGATCCTGTTGGGATCGGCACCTTTCGTGCTGATGGGCTGCGCCGTCCACGAAGCCAGCCAGCAGCCGGTGTCGCTGCTGCCGCCGGCGCCGGCGCCCGGCTATCGCGCGGCGATGCCGGTGCCGCCGCCGCCGCCGCCGCTGCCCCAGGCGCCCGCGTCGCTCAGCCGCGCGATCACCACGCTGCTCGCCAATTTCAACGGTACCGCCGCCGCCGCCGTCACCAGCATCGATCAGGGCTGGACCGCCGCCTACAACGGCAATCGCCCGATGCCGCAGCAGAGCGTCAGCAAGCTGTGGGTGTCGATGACCGCGCTCGACCTGCTCGACCAGGGCAAGCTGCGCCTCGACGCCCCCGTGGTGGTGCGCCCCCAGGACCTGACGCTGTTCCACCAGCCGATCGCCGCGCTGGTGAAGGGCGACGGCTACGAGACCACCGTCGGCGAGTTGATGCGCCGCGCGCTGACGATGAGCGACAATACCGCCAACGACCGGCTGCTGAGCTATGTCGGCGGGCCGGAGGCGGTGCGCGCATTCCTCGCGCGGCGCGGCATCCGCAACATCCGCTTCGGCCCCGGCGAGCGGCTGCTCCAGAGCAAGACCGCCGGGCTCACCTGGCGGCAGGAATATGCCACCAACGGCCGCTTCTATCAGGCGCGCAGCGCGCTGCCGTCGAGCGTGCGGCTGGCGGCGTTCAACGCCTATGTCGCCGATCCGCCCGACGGCGCCGGTGCGGCGGCGATCACCGAGGCGCTGATGCGATTGAAGCAGGGCAAGCTGCTCTCGCCCGCCTCGACCCGCCACCTGCTCGACACGATGGCCGCGTCGCGCACCGGCCGCGCGCGGCTGCACGCGGCGCTGCCGCCGGGCTGGCAGCTCGCGCACAAGACCGGCACCGGCCAGGACCTGCTGTCGCGCAACGCCGGCTTCAACGACGTCGGCATCCTCACTGCGCCCGACGGCCGCAGCTATGCGGTGGCGGTGCTGATCGGCGACACCACCGCGCCGATGCGCGCGCGCCAGCAGCTGATCCAGCAGGTGGTCGAGGCGCTGGTCGCCAACCGGGGGTAGTGCGGGAGGCCGTTCTTCCCTTCTGCCGTCATGCTGACGGAAGTCAGCATCCATTCGCGCAGCGCTCGCGCTTCCTGCCGTAGCGGCAATGGATGCCCCGAGTTCACAAACGAAGTGCAACACCAGGTTGAGGTGTTGCGATGGGAACCAGGTACCGA